>JAUWKK010000014.1 GCA_030614245.1 Planctomycetota bacterium
ATCGTGGGGTATCTTACTGTACCGCAAATGCGAGCGTCAGCGTCCGGTAGGCCCAGGGGAGGCCCCGCCTCTTCGCTGCGGAGCCGCTGAGAGCCGGGGGGCATAAAGGCTGGGGCTTCAGCCCCAGTTGAGGAGCGGAAAAAAACGAGCCGCCCTGAAGGGGCGAAGGAAAGGAACATTTGCCGTGCCCCTTCAGGGCACAGCTATTATACTGTCTGATTCCTGGGGCGGAAGCCCCAGGCTTCATGCCTTGGCCGCTACGCGGCCAGGAATCAGCTTGCATGCGATTCGGGTTGAAAACATCCATTGCCTCTGGAGCACGGTTGGCCAGCATACCCCACGATCTGGATACAGACTCGCCGTTGACCGTGGCACGCAGACGCTACTTCGAGCAGAACTCGAAGAACCCGATTTCATCGAGCTCGGCCTTGAGATCTTCGTACTGCTGCTGGGTGATCTTCCTCAGGGGCGTCCGGACGGGCCCGCAATCGATGCCGAGCATCTTCATTATCGACTTGGCTGCGGCGGCGAATGAACTCTCAGTGCGCCTGAGTATATTCACCAACTGCATCGATTTCATTTGCAGCGAGCGCGCGGTCTCGAGGTCGCCGGCGTCGAAGGCTTCGATTATTCGGAGGTAGAGCGGCGACGCGTAGTTGTACGTGCTGCCGATGGCACCTCGTGCCCCCAGTGCCAGCCCGCAGATGAGCATCTCATCGCGGCCGAAGAGCAAATCGAAGCGCCCGCCCTCGAACCGGCGGCACAAATTGAAGTCCATGACGTCTGCGTGCGTGTACTTTATGCCCGCCAGGTTGGGGATGCCGCCGGCGGCCTCGAGGAAATCGATCATCTTGAAGTTGATGCCCGTCATCGATGGGAGGTGATAATAATAAAACGGCAGATCCGGTGCGGCGGCGGCGACCTCGGAGCAATATGCGACGAGGTCGCTGATGGCCCGCGGTTTGAAGAAGCTCGGCCCCATCGCACCGATGCCCCAGGCTCCGATCTCCTGGGCATGGGCGGCAAAAGCTCTGGCGGCTTCCACGCTGTCGTGACCGACGTGAACGATCACCTTAAAGCCATCCGGAGCCACTCTCGCCCACTCCCGGGCGACATCTATCCGCTCCTGCTCGGTGAGCGACATGCTCTGGCCGGTTGTGCCGCAGACGAACCCGCCGCTGACGCCGTTGCGGTGCAGGCAAGCGGCCTGTTTCTCGATCATGCCGATGTTCAGGCCCCCGTCGTCGTGCATTGCTGTGTACGGGGCGGCGATCAGCCCTTCGATGTGCTCTCTCATAATCCTCTTCTCTCCGTGGGGCAGGCCCTCCGGCCCTCCATAGGCGGCCAGGCCTGCCGGTTAGTTTCGGTGTGAATTGTCTTTACCGCAGCCCAAAACAGGTGAAGCAGCTTTCCAGCCTGCTGATTATACCACAGAATCGCCTGGCAATGCGCGGTTGTTTGGTCAGCGCGCCGGCCTCGCTGGTTTCGTGGGGCAGGCTTTCAGCCTGCCAATTAATGAGCAGCCTGGAAAATTGGCCCGCCCAATTTGGAACAGTGGAACAGTGGAACAGTGGAGGGATTGACATTGTCTCCTGTTCACCTGCTCTACTTTCTGCTGTCTTTAGCGGGCGGGCAAGCTCCACAGGTCTCAGGGGTTTACCACATTCTGCGGGCGGCCCGCGACGAACGCCCTCGCATTTTCTATGACCGTATCGAGCAGCTCGGCGTAGTTCAGGCGCCTACTGTTATTCCGTTTCTCATCCATAATGTCTCCGGTGTCCGTCATTTGTCCTTACCGTCGGTCAGCCATTCGAGCGAGAGCCGTTCGAAAAGGATGGTCTCATAGGGGTGCCTGGCCCCGGCCTCATAGAAGCAGAGGATGTCACCGCCTGGCATCACTGCCAGGCAGGAGTAGGCCGCCGGCCCGGCGTGAAGGAGCTTCGATACCGGCCACGTCCTGCCCTCGTCGTAGCTAAGTCTGAGGGTCATGTGGTCGCGCTCCTTGCTGGCGGCATTGAGGAAGAGCAGGCGGTTCTTGCCGCCCTCGTCGGCGAGGGAATGGCGGCGGAAGCTCCCCTGGCACTTCGGATCGACCAGTTGCGTCTCCTGCCGTGCCTCGGACCACGTCATTCCGCCGTCGCTGCTTGTGGCAGCCACGCGGTTGCACCTGTCCGACCAATTCCGCATGTTCAGCATGAGCGTGCCGTCGGCGAGCTCGGCGACCTCGCATTCGTTGTTCATATCTCCGGCGGAGCCGCCGAGCTTCCAGGTCCTGCCGTGGTCGTCGCTGTAAACGACGTGCGACCAGTATTTCTCCCGTCCGCTCTCTGCGGCCATGTGGTCGCAGGGTATCACGAGGCGCCCCTTGTGCTCGCCCTTCTGAAGCTGGATTCCGGCTCCGGGGCCGGTGGCATACCACGTCCAGTTCTCCTTCTTGACGTCTCTCGTAATCTCCCTGTGCTCAGCCCACGTCAGGCCGTCGTCATCCGAGTACGTTACGAATATGCGGCGCGAATCCTTGCCGAATCCCGCCCTTGTGCCTTCTTCGGACACTTTGACGGAATTCCACGTGTTGAACAGCCATATCTTGCCGCTGTCCCGGTCTACGACGGCTGTGGGATTGCCCGCGACGTCGCCGCCCATTTCCGAGACGATCTGCTGCCCGGTCCAGGTCTTTCCGCCGTCGGTCGAACGCCTGAGCATCGTATCGATGTCGTCGGTATCTCGTCCGGTAAACTTCCGGCCCTCGCAGAAGGCAAGGATCGTCCCCTTGTTGGTTACCACCATCGCCGGGATGCGATAGGAGTGGTAGCCCTCGGTTCCGCTGACGAAAACGGCCTGCTTCGCTCCACTGGCGGGCGAGGCGGATGCGAAAAGCAAGGCACTCGTAACATATTGACAGAGCTCTCTCATTGTACACTCCTGAGATCATATCGAAGACGAATGCCGACAGCGTCACGCCCCACGTCCAGTGGCCACTGAGGGTTTTTCAATGGCGGAGCGCCTCGAGCCCGCATGCATCGAGAAACGAGTTGCGAATGATAACATGTTGAGGGGCAAGAGTTAAGAGAAAAATGACTTTTGTGTGTCTGCTTGAAGCTGGAATGGAACTACAGATGAACGCAGATGAACACAGATAAGAGGGTCTGGATGCCGAAATGGGGCGTGCATTTGGACGGCCATCTGTCTGGGGTGGCACGTTCAAGCAAAGCTTGGACGTGTAAAGGAGCAGGAAAAACACCACGGCCAACGGAAAGCCGTTGACCGTGCCACCCGGCGGCGGATTGCCGCCCCAACCCTCCTGAGGCGGGCAGGCGGGGCGGAGGGCTGCTTCATCTTCGTGCCGATGATGGGAAACTCCAGGGTGGTTCTGGACATTCATCCCGCGATCGATACAATGTGAGGCATTCGGAACGACAGTTAATGCGGAGGACCACAGTGTTCGAGACGAACTTCACGCAGATTGACTGGTGGATTGTGGCTGTCTATCTCGTCGGTGTCGGCATCCTCGGCGTCGTGGTGCACAGATACATCCACAACGTCTCGGACTACATCGTCGGCGGCCGCGGCTCGCGGACGGCGCTCAACACTGCCACGTTCATTGGTACCGGCCTTGGGCTGGTGACGATCATGTACGCGGCGATCGACGGTTTCAAGATGGGCTTTTCGTTCATGATCCTCGGCCTGATCGGCATGATGTCAGGGCTGATACTCGGGTCGACCGGGTTCGTCATCAAGCGTCTGCGCGGGCTGAACCTGATGACTATCCCCGAGTACCACGAGCGCCGCTACAACCGGGGCGTTCGGATATTCGCCGGCGTCGTCTGCGCGGTTGCCGGGATAGTAAACATGGGCCTGTTCCCCAAGATGGGTGCCACTTTCATCACTTACGCGACCGGTATGGGCCGCAACGAGGTCGTCGCGGCGGCGGAAGGTGGTAATGCAGGGGCGTCCGATGACGCCGCGCGGGATGCCGAAGCTGCAGCCGCCGCGAAGCAGAAGTTCACGGTGAACGTGATTACGTCGCTGCTTATCGTGCTCGTGCTGGTCTATACCGTGATGGGCGGAATGGTCTCGGTGATCGTCACGGACTATATGCAATTCGTGATCCTGAGTATCGGCCTGGGGCTGGGGCTGTACTTTTGCCTGGTGCATCCCGACCTCGGCTGGGAGAATATGGTCGGCGCGCTCGGGGAGCATCGGGGCGAGCGGGCGTTCAATCCGTTCCACAAGGATTCGTACGGGTGGGTGTGGGCCATCTGGATGGCGATACACTTCTTTGCTGCGGCGATCTGCTGGGCGCCGGAGGCATCCAGGTCGCTGACGGCGAAGGACACGAGAACGGCGAAGCGAACGTTTCTCGCGGGCGCTCCGGGCCAGTTCATTCGCCTTGCTATTCCGGCCCTGCTCGCTATTGCCGCCTTCTGCATGGTGTCCAAGAGCGTCGAAATGACGGCGCATTTCTTCCCGGAAGGTCTGAACAAGGACCCGGCGCACGCCGGCCAGGCGCTGCCGCTGCTATTGGGCAAGATCGTCCCGTCCGGCCTGCTGGGCCTGCTCGTCGCCGGCCTGATGGCGGCGTTCATGTCGACGCACGACAGCTATCTCCTATGCTGGTCGTCGGTGATAGTCCGCGACATCATTGAGCCAATCACTCGCTATTTCGGATTGGAGCTATCGGACAGCCAGCAGATCAAGTACACACGCATCAGCATAGTCTGCATCGGTGTCTTTCTGTTGGCGTGGGGGATATGGTATCCGCTGCCCGCCAGCGTGTGGAACTACATGGCCGTCACCGGCAGCATATATCTGTGCGGCACGATAGTCGTACTCGTCGGCGGGATGTATTGGCGGCGCGCATCGAGCGCCGGCGCGATTGCGGCGCTCGCCGGAGGATTCCTGTCCGCCGCCGTGCTATTCCTACGGCAGGATCAGCAGGGGGACATGACGTTGATGGGGATGATAGGCTTGGCCAACTACGCCCTGTGTGCGATACTATTCGTCGTCTTCTCGCTGCTGATGCCGGATAAGCCGAAGGAAGCTGCGGCGGGAGAATGAAAACGTGGTGCAGCCTTTCGAGGCTGCAGCTCGATTGGCAGGCTGGAAAGCCTGCCCCACATGTGGAGACGTGACAGATGGCTGGATGGGTGACATTCTGGAAGATCGCGTGCATAATAGGCTTCGGGAGTTTCTTCGTCCTCGCGCTGGTCGTCATTCCGCTGGGTGCGAAGGACCTGCTCGCTCTGTTCCGCCACCTCGGCGGAGGCGAAGATCGGTGATGGGTCGGCAGGAAGCGGGCATGTGTTCAGCGGTGTGCGAAATGCCGATAGCAGGGCGTACACAGCCCCAATGCTCCTGAGGCGGGGATGGCACCACAGGCGAGGCAGCCTGGCTATCGAGATGGGCCGCCTTCCCGTTATCCGTGTCGGTTCCTGGCCGCAGGCCTACCCAGGCCGTTGATGAGAGACAGATGCCATATGGCCTTCACTACTGCCGTGCTACCGACAGGTTGCTTGTGTCGGACGGCTGTGAGGTTGTTATCATAGATCCGTGTGCGCCTGAATCACGGCCTCGCCGAGTTGAGGTTGTGCGGCCCGATGACTATTGCGTATTTTACGTGACGTTATCGGCGTCGTCCGAAGGTTGATACCCAGCCCGAATGCTGGTAGACTATGCGAACGTGCTCCGACTTGATGGGGCGACACCGTTCAGACGAGCTGACAAGGAACAGACGCGTATGATCCTCGTGACAGGCGGGGCCGGCTATATCGGAACTCACGTCGTTCGTTCGCTGATCCGGCACGGGATGGATGTAGTCGTCTACGACCGACGTCCGCTGCCTCAGCCTTTGCTCGATGGCAAGCCGTTCCTGCCGGTGCCGTTCGTTGTCGCTGACCTGGCCGACCGGCAGGCGCTCGACGAGACGTTCGAGAAGTATGAGTTCGAGGCCGTCATTCACCTGGCGGGCGATATAGTCGTCAGCGAGTCGGTCGCCGAGCCTGAGAAGTATTACCTCAACAACGTCGGCGGCGGAATGAGCCTGCTGGCTGCGATGCGGCGGTACGGAGTGATGAAGATCGTCTTTTCGTCGACTGCCGCCCTCTTCGGCCTGCCCGAACGCGTGCCGATCCTCGAGGACGACCCCGTCCGTCCGATCAATCCTTACGGCCGCACGAAGTGGATGTTCGAGCAGATGCTCGATGATTACGATCGGGCTTATGGGTTGAAGTTCGTTTCACTGCGCTATTTCAACGCGTCGGGGGCGGACAGTTCCGGGCTGATCGGCGAGGCGCACGACCCCGAGACGCACCTGATCCCGCTCGTGCTCGAGGTTCCACTGCAAAAGCGGCCGTACGTCTCGATATTCGGCACCGATTACGATACGCCCGACGGCACGGCGATCAGGGACTACATCCACGTGTCCGACCTGGCCGAGGCGCACGTGCTGGCCGTGAAGTACCTGCGCGACGCGTCGGAAAGCCGCTGCTACAACCTGGGCAACGGCCGGGGCCATTCAGTCCGGGAGGTCATCGCCACCGCCGAAGAGGTCGTCGGTGCATCCATCAGGACGGTCGAGACCCCTCGGCGCCCCGGCGACGCCGAGAGACTCATCGCCGGCAACGAGCGCATAATCAACGAGCTGTCCTGGAAGCCGAACTACAACGACCTTAACGTCATAGTCGAAAGCGCCTGGCGGTGGCACAAGGGGCAGAACTGAATGCCGGAATCCAGGATGATTCGCACAAATGCCTGACACCGTGCTCGTTACCGGCGGAGCCGGCTTCATCGGATCACACCTGGTCGACAGGCTCCTCGAACTGGGCCGGTGCGTTGTCTGCCTCGACGATTTCAACGACCACTACAATCCCGCGCTGAAGCGTGCGAACGTCGTCGGGCATCTCGATCACGAGCGGTACGAGCTTGCCGAAGGCGACGTGCGCGACGCCGCGTTGCTCGATGAGGTCTTCTCGGGCCACGATTTCGGCGCAGTCGTTCACTTGGCTTCGCGGGCGGGAGTGCGGCTTTCCGTCAGGAGCCCGCAGGTTTACCAGGACGTAAATTGCTCCGGCACGGTGAACCTGCTGGAGATGTGCCGGCGGCACGGTGTAGAGCGGTTCGTTCTCGCATCGACGTCGTCGGTATACGGCGAGTCGAGGCTGGTGCCGTTCAGCGTGGAGGGTCCGCTTGGGCTGCCGAAATCGCCCTACGCAGCAACGAAGCGGTACGCCGAGCTGATTTGCCGGGCGTACCACGAGCGATTCGGCCTGAAGGTCGCCATCCTGCGCTTCTTCACGGTATACGGCCCACGCGGCCGGCCTGATATGTCGATCCGCATCTTCACCGATCGGGTGCTTCGGGGCGAGCGGCTGCCGCTCTTCGGCGACGGCTCCTTCGAGCGCGATTTCACCTACGTAAGCGACATAATCTCAGGCGTCGTATCTGCTCTCGATCTCGAGTCCGGCTTCGAGGTCTTCAATTTGGGCGATTCCAGCCCTGTAACGATGAAACGCGTTATCGAACTGATCGAACGGCACGTCGGCGCGAAGGCGAGAATCCGCCGCCTGCCGATCGCCGCGGGCGACATAGCCCGCACCTGCGCCGATATCGGGAAGAGCACCCGAGTATTAGGCTACAGCCCTCAAGTCATGATCGACGAGGGCATCCGCAGGTTCGTCGAGTGGTTCACATCAGTGAAGTGAACGGTGTTGCCCCGTTATGTTTTTTCTGAGGGGTTCAACAGGTCATTTCCTGATGGCTTCGAGTTCGTTCTTGTGGCGGCGATAATAGGACGCGTGCAGAGCGTTCAGGCGTTCGACGAGCCGGCGAGCTTCGTTGAGCTTGCCGCCGGCCCTGAGGGCTCGAGCGGCACCGTGCATAGCCTCAGGGATGCGATCGTGGCGATATGGGTCACGCTTGGTGGTGTAGCTGCTCTCGTAGTGATTTACTGCCTTACCGTACTGCCCGCTGAACTCGCATGCCTCTCCCAGCCCCAGATGTGCCATGGCTGTGACATCAGAATCGTCGGCGAATTGTTTCAGTGTCCGCTGCAACTCCGCCAGACCACTTATCAGTGAAGCCTTGTCCTTGTTGCGGATGCGGCAGCGGGCGCGGCCGACGCGAGCCATGCCACCCGCCTGGCAGGTTTTGTCGTAATCTTTGATGACCTTCTGGAATTTCTTCGCTGCTTTCGCATACTCGTCAAATTCGTCGAAATTGATCTCCGCCCTCTTGAGCCAGAGGTTGGCGGCAGTGGGCTTATCCTTGACGACCGCTATTCCGCCGAGGAGCGCGGCATCGCCCCACCCCCTTTTCCTGAGCCTCCAGCGTAGAATGTACGAAGCAGACGTGACCATTCTACGCAGGTTCTTCACATCAGAAGGCGTATTGCGCCCCACCAGGCGGAGTCCTGCGACCCGTTCGTGGAAGCCGAGGCCTTCCTCGCACATATCGAGCCACTGCTGGTAGGCGCTGCCGCCGACGAACTGTTTCTGCTTCTGCATGCCCTTGAGGAAATCGGCGGCGTGCTGGGCATCATCGCCGCCGGCTCTCCGGATTCTCTGAAGGCGCTTTACTGCCAGGGGGTCATTGCCGGCGAACATGAGGTAGATGGCTTGTTCCATCGGCTTCATGCGGTGGAAGGGACGGTCATCCCACGACGGCTCCTGTCCTGCCCCACCGCGCATCTCCGCGATGACATCCTTCATTTCGTCGGTGAGGGACTCGCCGAGGGTAACCCTGAGGTCCTTAATTACCTTTTCGCCTTTCGTCTTGCGCCCGTTCTTGAACTCGCGCCAGGCCTTTTCCATTTCCGAATCGAAGACGGCCGTTGCCCGCTTGGCGATTTCGTCGTCGATCTCGGCCAGATGTTCGCCGACGTACTCGGTCTTGATGTAATCCTTGCGCAGCTTGCGATAGAGCTCCAGGGCGTCGGTGTCGTTAGTCTTTTTGTCCTTCGCTTCGGCGTGGAGCTGGGCAACGGCAGCTTCAATGACCTGCTTGACACGTTCCTTCATGGCCTTCGCGCCGGGTGGCATGACGCCGTCCCTGGTTTTCGCGTCTTCGACTTCGGCCTGCGCCTTGTCGAGGTTGTTGTGGAGCAGATAGAGCAGGGCTAGCGCGATGCGGCTGGTGCGGTCATCACGCGGCAAGACGGTCTTCAGGAGGCTGAACATGCTCCCGGCTTGCAGTTCGGACCACTTGATGGCGACCGGGGGGCCATTTGCCGGCTTGATGGTAACCGCTTCGGTCGTGGCGGAAGTGATCTTGCCGACAAAACCCCGCGTGTCGGTGCGGCTAATGCTGAACGTATTCTCGCTCATGGGCAAAGCATCAGCAAGCGTTTCGTGCAGTTTCTTCAGGCGGTCCAGATCGTCGCGGCGCTGTGCGACAGCCTCTTCCTCTTCGGGCGATTTTGTGACGAACTTCTTGAGTTCGGCCATGGGCGCGCTCACGGCGTTGAAATCGAACTTGAACTCAGCCATTGACTTGTCGACGTTCTCGATAAGTCTGGCAAGTTTTTCCGCCCGCGCCTTCTCGATCCTTTCGAGCTCCTCCTTATGTTGCTTTCGGGCGGTCTCGACATACCCGATCCGCTCGCGGGCTTTCGTGACGTGCTTCTCGATACCGAAGTTTTCAACTACGTTCCGGAGCAGGGCAACGGCTTTGTCGAATTCCTTCTGCTTCTTATGTTCGTCGGCCTCGCGGATGACAGTCGCGAGGGCATGTTCGGCCTCCTGGGCGACATCTTCAGCCTTCTCCTTTGCGATAGAGCCGGCAACGTTGTCCTCGTTCTCTTTAGCAAAGGCATTGAACTTGGCGATTACCTCTCCGAACCTCCGCTCATCGCGCAGCGATTGAAGCGTGCTTTCGAGTCTTTCAAATTCATCCTTGGCTTTTTCATTGGCCAGGGCGTTGAACTCCTCGATTTTCTTGTTCAGATACCCGATGCGCTTGTCGGCGTTCTTCCAGGCCGTTGTGGTATCGAGGCTCTTGATGCGGGTTAGTTTCCGGTATTCCTCGATGCAGGCCTTGGCGGCTTCGGGGGTATTGGGAGGGTGATCTTTTTCGAATTTTTGAGCGGCGCCCAGTATATCGAGAGCCTTTTTTTCCAGTTTTGCCTGCTCGTTCTCGCCGTTTTCGGATGGCGGCTTACTGCTGCCATAATAGATGACGGCGCCGATGATAATGGCGGCCAGGACGGCCCCCGCGGCGAAGACCGGGGCAAGAGATCGCTTCTGCGGCCGGGGTTGTAGAGCGGGTCGTGCCGGCTTGTCGGCCGGGGCTCCCGGCCCTCGTGGCTTGTCTTGCAACGGCTTGACTTCGAGTTGCCTGGGCGGGTATTCCTTGGCGGCGCCCGGCATCTTGCCCTTGATGGAGATCTCGAGGTCGGCGATGAGTTCCTCGGGCGTCTGGTAGCGCTTGAGCCTGTCTTTTGCCATCATTTTGTGGACGATCGCGGCGGCCCACGGAGAGAACGCGCGGGACATTTCCTCGATGGACGGCAGACTGTTCGCGATGTGCTTGGCCATTACGGCGGCCGGCGTCGGGCCATCGAAGGGCACGTTGCCGTCGACCATGTGATAAAGTGTGGCTCCCAGCGAGTAGATGTCGGTGAGGATATCCAATTCGGTACTGAAGTCGGCCTGCTCGGGTGATGCGTAGTAAGGCGTGCCGAGCGCTTTGCCATCGAGCGTTACGGAGGAATCGGCGCCTGGTGCTACGGATTTCGCGAGGCCCAGGTCCGTGAGTTTGGCAACGCCTTGAGGGGTGATGATGATATTGTCGGGCTTGACGTCGCGATGGATTATCCCGTGGCTGTGCGCGTGCTGGAGTGCTCGCGATATCTGGAGCGCGATGCGGAGCGCGCGGTGCTCGTCGATGCTTCCCTGCCGGGTAAGGATCGTCCCGACTGTAGTTCCTGGGACGTATTCCATCACGAAGTAGTGCTTGCCGTCCTGTTCGCCGACATCGAAGCCCTGGACGTTATTGAGATGATTGAGATGCCCCGCAGCCCGGGCTTCACGGGTGAACCTGGCGATATATTCATTGTCGTCGGCAAACTTGGACGCGAGGACCTTGATCGCGACGGTCTTGTCCATCGATATCTGCCGGGCCTTGTACACGGTGCCCATGCCGCCGCCACCGACTTTCAGCAGGATCTCATATCCGGGCAGATCGATGTCAGCTCGCAGCCGCTGTTGGGTCTCGAGCAGTTCACGGACCTGTTCGGCGGTGAGATATCCCTTGCCGGCCATCAGCTCGCCCAGGCGCGGTACGGGCTGATCCGAGCACCAGTTCTTCTGCTCGGCAAGACAGCCCTCCAGTTGCTCGGCCGTGACATGACCCTCTCGGAAGGCAATCTGGCCGAAAAGTGTGTTCTGCTCGTCGCCCATGATGTCTGCCGCCGTAGAAGTACCGGGGCGTTTTTTCTATACGAAATATAGCCGCGCAGCGTTGAAGTTTCAAGTGAGTATGAGAAAAACGGCTCTGGCACGGATGGAACTGAAGCCGAAAACCGGCGTACTGTGTCGTGCATGTTCCGATACCAAAGTACACGAAACAGCGGCGTTTATCCTGTCCCGCAGTCGCTGCGGCAGATCAGCCCTTGAAGCTTTACCGCTCATGGATGTCCTCGGATCGGCTCTGAACTCTTGCAAATCCTGCGCAGTCCGGTGTATGCTGTAGGGATCGGATGCGGCAAGTTTGCAGGTGTGAAAGGCTCGGAACTGAGCCTGGCCGCGATTCAGTAAGCGGTGATCAGTAAGCAGTGATCAGTGGGGGACGTCGGGCCAGGGGCTGGATACTGCTCACTGGATAGTGGAGGACAAACTGATGAAGGGTATCATTCTTGCCGGCGGGCTCGGCTCGCGGCTGTTTCCCGTAACTAAGGTAACTAACAAGCACCTGCTGCCGGTCTACGACCAGCCTATGATCTTCTATCCGATCCAGGCGTTCGTCGAGGCGGGCATTCGCGACATCCTGATCGTGACCGGCGGGAACAGTGCGGGCGATTTCCTCGAGCTGCTGGGCAACGGCAACGAGTTCGGCCTGAATCACTTGAATTACACCTACCAGAGCGGCCACGGCGGCATCGCCGAGGCACTGGGCCTGGCGCGGCACTTCGCAGACGACGACAAGGTCTGCGTGGTGCTTGGCGACAACATCTTCCACGATTCGCTCCGTGCGGCCGTGGATAACTCCGAGAAGCAGGAAAAAGGAGCGAGGATCATGCTCAAGGAGGTGGCCGACCCAAGGCGCTTCGGGGTCGCCGAATTGCGCGGCGGACGGGTAGTCAACATCGAAGAAAAACCGTCGCGGCCGAAGTCCAACCTCGTCGTCACCGGCATCTACTTCTACGATTCGCAGGCATTCGATATTATCGACACCTTGAAACCATCCGCCCGCAACGAATTGGAAGTGACCGACCTTAACAACCGTTTCATCGAGATGGGGCAGATGGAGTATGAGATTATGGATGGCTGGTGGTCCGACGCCGGCACCTTCGAATCGCTGCGGCACGTGACGAATCTTGTCGCGGAAGACCCGCCGGTGTGGGTACCGAAGAAAGACTAGCACTATCCAGTAAGCAGTATCCAGTAAGCAGTGAGACGCGAAAGGACGGGAATATGTAGTCGGGGGGTGGCACGTTCAAGCACAGCTTGGACGTGGAGAAGCGCGGCCAACCTGAGAAGGTTGACCGTGGCACCGAAGAGGAACCTGCAATGCCTGGTATCGCTATGACGATGCGGACGCGGCATTCACAACCGCTGCCGCCCGTCGAAGAGACACGAATGCAAGACGTGCCCGACAAGGTATGGACGTTGGGGTTCTTCTTCATTATCGTCTTCATAATTGCATCCTATTTGCAGGTTGGTGTACTCGTCCACGAGTCGGGGAATCCTGCTTTGCAGCTTCTGGCGAAGGCCCGACTGTCGCTGACACCTGCTCTGCTGGCGTTGGTGTTCATTCTCTTCGGACGCGTCGCCCGCGGTAAGGCCCCGCTGCAGATCGTATCGCCGCAGTCGTGGATGATGACCGGAGTATTCATGCTCATGGTGATCTCGGCCGTTTTTGCGGCGGATCAGGTGCGCTTTTCGCTGGAATACACTTCAACGCGGATGTTCAAACTGTTCATGCTGTTCGTGCTGGCGCTGGCGTGCCTGGAATCGGCCCGCAGCATTCGTTGGATGCTGTGGGTGCTCGCCGGTGCGTCGCAGGTACTGGCTTACGGAGCACTCATCAAGTACGTGTACGACCCCTATTTATACGGTGACGTTCCGCGCGCGGGCTATTTCGGCCAATACCACGATCCCAACCGCCTGGCGGGGTGTCTTGCTGTCATCATCCCCGCGATGGTGTACCTTTTCTCCACTACACGCTCGGCATTTGCCAAGGTGGCGTTGCTGTTGGCGGCTCCGCCGCTGCTGATCGCTATAATGCTCACAGGCTCGCGCGGCGGGCTGCTGGCTCTTGCCGTCGGGCTCATTGCGGTGCTCTGGTTCAGCCGCCATCGCGTCATCGGGGTCTCCCTCGTCGCGATAATCGCCGTTGCAGGCATTGTATTAATGCCGATGACACTGAAGACGCGTTACGCCGAGATGAAACAGCTCAGAGGCGCTGCTACTGCTCAAGCACGCCTGGTCATCTGGGGCGCCGGCTTTAAGATGGCAACAGCCCACCCATTCCTCGGCGTCGGCACGGGGTGCTATCAGCACGCAGCATACCACAAGTATATGCCGCCCGACGTTTTAGAGGGCGGGCGCCGCTGGCGCCCGCCACACAGCTCGTTCGTCAAGATACTAGCGGAGAACGGCGTGCCGGCGTTCCTGCTGTTTGTATTGCTGCACATTGTGACTTTCAGGGATATTCTGCGGCTGCGGCGTCAAGCCGCGCAGCGATGGGGGCCGAAATGCCTGATAGCCGGCCAGGCCGCCGCACTCTTTGCCATCCTGGCATCCACCACCGTGGCTGCGCTGACGATAGACTACACCGACGATATCTTCCCATACCTGTTCATTGCGACAGTTGCGGCATTGAAGCACATCGGCTGGCGGCTGGGACTGCGGGGCGCGCAGCCTGCCGGGGCTGCTATTCCCGCCACTCCGCCGTAGGCGGACAGGCGCATGCCTGCCTTCGCCGGACCGCTCTCGCGCGAAAGGACAACAACCCGGTATGAAGGTCATCAACATCGTAGGCGCGCGTCCAAATTTCGTGAAAATCGCGTCCATCGTTCATGCGTGTGAGGATTATCCGCAAGTCGAATCCATCCTCGTGCACACCGGCCAGCATTACGACGAGACGCTCTCGAAGCTCTTCTTCGACGACCTCAACATCCCCGCCCCCGACATCAATCTTGGCGTCGGATCGGCATCGCATGCCGTGCAGACCGCCCGCATAATGACGGCGTTCGAGCCGCTGCTGCACGAGCACAAACCCGATGTCGTCATCGTCGTCGGCGACGTGAACTCGACCATAGCCTGCGCACTCGTGGCCGTTAAGCTCGGCGTCCCGATAGCGCATGTCGAGGCCGGACTGCGAAGCTTCGATCGCTCGATGCCCGAGGAGATCAACCGCATCCTCACCGATGCCATCAGCGACCTGCTGTTCGTCACCGAGCAGAGCGGTCGCGACAATCTCATCCGCGAGGGGGTCGATCCGGCCAGAATCCACTTCGTCGGCCACGTGATGATCGATACACTCATGGCAAACCGCGAGAAGGCCGAAGCCTCGCCGGTCCTGGAGCGTCTCGATTTGCAGGAAGGCTCATACGCGGTGATGACTATGCATCGGCCCGCCAATACCGATGCTGCCGGCGACCTGGCAGGCGCGCTCGGAGCGCTCGATGAAATCCAGAAGCTCCTCCCGGTCGTCTTCCCCATCCACCCGCGAACCCGCAACGCTATCGAGCGATTCGGCCTCGCGCAGCGCCTCGACGCCATGCCAAGTCTAATCACCACCGAGCCGCTGGGCTATCTTGACTTCCTCAAACTCATGGCCCATGCAAGGCTTGTACTCACCGACTCCGGCGGGATTCAGGAAGAAACCACGATACTGCAAGTCCCATGCATCACGATGCGGCCCAACACCGAACGGCCCGTCACGGTTACCGAAGGCACGAACAGGGTAGTCGGAACCGATCCTGAGAGGATCGTTGCCGGGGTCTGCGAAGTACTCGACGGGAGACGGCCGTCGGGCCGCATCCCGGAGCTCTGGGACGGCAAGTCGGGCAAGAGGATCGCAGAGGTGCTGCTGAGGCACTTCGGCTGACGGCGCAGATCGCATCCGAAACATGCCGTCAGTTAGAACATGAGACAGTTGACAGGAGAGCAGGCGAAAAGGTAAGAAACCAATCTTTCTACTGTTCAACTGTTCCACCGTTCACCTCTTCCACTGCGGGGGGCCAGTATGGCACCGAGCCCAGTGGCCGCCCCTGCACATCTTCATCGGGCGACGTGATGATCGGCGCCTCGGGCGGGACGATCCCCGTGAAGAAGATGGCACCAGCGGCCGCTGGGCAGGCTACTTGACCTTGCCGGGCGTGGTGTCCACATCCATATCGCCGCAGGCCCACTTCATGGCAACCTTCACGTGCTCCCGGAACTTCGGCATCTTGAAGACGGCGCCGTAGTGCCCGTGGGCGCTGTAGAAGACCCTGCCGTCGCCCCATTTGCGGATCCAGCACAGGGCGTAGTCGTGGTCTTTACGCTTGCCGCGGTTAATTTCGACGCTCTTCGGATAGATGCTAATAAGCACTCGCACGGCCGAGCGGTCGTAACTCTTGAACTGATATATCTCGTCTTTCACGTTCCACTTTGTGCCTTGAAAGGGCCGCATCAGCGGGTGGTTCGGCTCTTCGATGCGGGCGGTGACTACCTGGTTCCACGGATGACCGTCGAAGCAGCCGCCGATCATCTTCCCGTATTCGGGGAAGCTATAGAAGCAATCGGTGGCGGCGTGGAAGCCCATGAAGCCGGCCCCGGCCTTGATGCGATCCATGAACGCCTTGCGGCGCTCGGCCTCGGGGAAGATGTTTCCCGTGGTGTTGTTGAAGATGATGCAGTCCCACCGCTTGACCGTGTCGGGATCGAACATCGCGGGGTCTTCGCTGATCACGCAATTGTATCCGAGCTCTGCGGCTATCTCTTTGAGGATGGGGTTGGCTTCCTTGATGGAGGCTCCATGTCGGAAGCCCTTAGTACGGCTGAAGACGAGCACTGTCTTCTTGCCGGCCGCTGCGGCGTCATGCGGCAAAACCATTGCGGCGGCCACGGCGAATAAAACGGCCAGGCTAATCACTTGACATCTCATCGGTCTACTCCTTTCCGTAAGCACACCATCCCCGCGTGTAACATGATCCGTCCCCGCCTAATGTGGAGCAGCCTTTCCAGGCCTGCCCGCCTCAGGAGGGCTGCTGATTTATTGGCAGGCCTGCCCGCCCCCGCCATAGGCGGGCGGGTACGGAGGGCTGAAAGCCTGCCTGCCTATGGCATGGCCTGCCCCACACGCGGCTTCTTCCTTCTTTGCCTCGGGTGCCACGGTCAACGGTCTTCCGTTGGCCGTGCCCGGCCCAGGTCCAAGTTTCACTTCACGTGTCTACCCCCCTTCTTTGCCGCCGGCTTTTCCTTGGCTGGCTCTTTGGGCTTCGGCTTGCCCAGTCTCTCGGACTTCGGCGCCAGAGAACCCAGGATGAACGAGTCCACCTTCAGGTCGAGCTTCACGCTTTCGAGTCGCAGGACGTCGTCCTTGCAGAAGGTCAGCGTTGTTGTCTTGCCGGCCTTGCCGGTGAACTTGACGGTGGCTGCGGGGTCGGCGAACTCACCCCTGGCAAGGATGTCTCTCGCCTGGAGGCCCGACAGCTTCGACAATGCCTGGTTTACTTTCTCAGTGTCGGCGGCAACCGTCACTCCTCCGGCTTCAAGCTGCCAGTCATTTTCCTTTCTTGTCAACTTGAACGGGTCTTCTTTCCTGACGACTTCGAACGCCACGATGTCGGCCGGCTTCGCATCGAGCACGGTCATCTCGAACAGGCTGCTGATTTCGGGCTTGAACTTCTTCACCTTGAAGTCGTCGGCCACGAGGATGATTTTTCCGGCATCGGCGAGCGCATAGCGGCCTTCCGCAGCCTTGGCATTAGCCCCGAGCCGCAGCGAGTGCTTCTTGCCGCCCTTGAGGGTGAACGAGATGCTCGCCCACGGTTTGTCGAGACCGAACGCCTTGCGGTCTTTGCCGTCGGCGTAGTCGGCGGGCTTCCAGTCGGCGATGGCATTCGCGAGGTCTCCGGCCTCATCGGGCTTTGCTTTCAAGCCGATGTCTTCGCCGACATAGCTCCATTTGCCGCCTTTCTTCTGGAAAGCCAGCTTCAGCGGCTCGGCGTCGATTTCAATCCGCTCGAAGTCGTC
>JAUWKK010000277.1 GCA_030614245.1 Planctomycetota bacterium
CAAGCCGAAAAAAGGGGAAGTAAGGAAATGTTCGATATGCTGATGAAGCAAATCGACATGCGCATGGAGCTGATGGGCTCCAAAACTGACGCCGAACTGCACGAAACGGCTCTCAAGGGCATCGCCGAGCGCTGCGTGAATGTCCATCTCTACGAAGAGGCCGCAGAGATAGACGTCGGGGGGCGCTGGTTCCGCAGTGCCGTGGGGACGTACACCTATTTCCTCAAGAAGAATCCTTCCGATGAAGAATCGCTCAAAGGCTGGGACAGGCTTTATCCGGAGAAAGAGGATGCCCTTGCCGGTAAACCACGCCGACCCGCCCCCCCTGAGCACGTCGGGGCCACCTGGGTCGTCTATCTCTTCTTCATCGTTCCGCTGTTTATCGGATTAGCTATTGCATATTCACTCCGAAGGCGTAAAATGGGGCACTTCAGCAAGAGCCGGTTCAGAGCTTGAGCACATATTGCAGACGGTTTCACAGGTCAAGAAAGGCAACCACAGATGAACGCTGATGAACGCTGATTATTAAGAATCCGTATCTGTGTTTTTCTGTGTTTATCCGCGGTTTCACAAGGGAGCACTACATGACGAAGAGCAAGCGCTGCCTGGCCGTAGCAGGGTTGATAGTCATCACTCTGGTACTTGCCGCGATGATGGGGATGCAGGTTCTCGCGGGTGATGCAACGGAAACGCCGGCAGCCGCCGGTACCGGTGCTGAAGCCCCGTGGCTCATGTGGGCGATTGCACCGGTCGGCTCGATCCTGGCGCTCATCTTCGCCGTGATCTTCTACACGGGAATGATGAGCGCCTCGGAAGGCGACGAGAAGATGATCGAGATAGCCGGACACGTCCGCGAGGGCGCAATGGCATATCTCAAGCGGCAGTACAAGGTTGTCGCCATCGTCTTCGCTATCCTGTTTCTCATCTTCGCGATAATGGCCTACGGCTTGGGATTGCTGCCGAAGCTGGTGCCGTTCGCGTTCCTTACGGGCGGCTTTTTCTCGGGTCTTTGCGGTTTCCTCGGGATGAAGACCGCCACGAACGCCAGCGCCCGCACGGCGGCCGGCGCCCGCGAGAGCCTCAATCGCGGCCTCCAGGTGGCATTCCGCAGCGGAGCCGTTATGGGCCTGGTCGTCGTCGGCTTCGGCCTCCTCGATATCTGCATCTGGTTCAGCGCACTCTACGTCTTCGGTTTCCAGACGGGCCGGATGAGCCTCGTCGATATCACCGTCACGATGCTCAGCTTCGGCATCGGCGCCAGCACGCAGGCTCTCTTCGCCCGCGTCGGCGGTGGCATCTACACCAAGGCCGCCGATGTCGGCGCCGATCTCGTCGGAAAGGTCGAGGCCGGCATCCCCGAAGACGACCCGCGCAACCCCGCAACAATCGCCGACAACGTCGGCGACAACGTCGGCGACGTCGCAGGCATGGGCGCCGACCTCTACGAATCATACTGCGGCTCGATCCTCGCGACGGCCGCGCTGGGGGTGGCTGCTGCGACGGCAGGCTCCGACGCACTACAGTTGCGGTTCCTCTTCCTGCCGATGGTGCTCGCAGGCGTCGGCATCCTTCTCTCGATCATCGGCGTATATGCCGTGCATAGCAGCGAGGATGCCTCGCAGAAAGTGCTCCTCGGCGCATTGGCCCGCGGCGTGAACCTCTCGTCCGGGCTCGTGCTCCTCTTTGCGGCCGGAGCCTGCTATCTGATGTTCAACGGTGTCGGCGGCTTGCCCGAGGGCTTCCATTGGTATGGTATCTGGGGATCGATAGTCAGCGGCCTCGTCGCCGGCATGGTCATCGGGAAATCGACCGAATACTACACTTCGGCTGAGTTTTCCCCCACAATGGGCATCGCCGAGCAGGCGAAGACCGGCCCGGCGACCGTCATCATCGACGGCATCGCCACCGGGATGCTCTCCACCGCGATCCCGGTCGTCACCGTCGTGGCGGCCATCTTCCTCAGCTTCGCCTTCGCCGGCGGGTTCGATACTCCTGCGGCAGGGATCTACGGCATCGGCATCGCCGCCGTCGGGATGCTCTCGACGCTCGGCATCACCCTCGCAACCGATGCTTACGGCCCCATCGCCGATAACGCAGGCGGTAACGCCGAGATGACGGGCCAGGAACCCTACGTTCGCGAGCGGACCGACGCCCTCGATTCGCTCGGCAACACTACCGCCGCAACGGGCAAGGGCTTCGCGATCGGCTCCGCCGCGCTTACGGCCCTCGCGCTGATAGCCGCATTCATCGAGGAGGTCAGGGCGGGCCTCATTCATCGGGGTATTACCGAGATCACCGCGGCAGGCGACAAGATTGTTGCCGTAAAGGACGCCGTGCTGGCCGACTTCATGGCTCACTACGAGGTGAACCTGATGAACCCGCGCGTCCTGATGGGGATGATGCTCGGCTCGATGCTCGCGTTCGTATTCTGCGCCTTTACGATGAAGGCCGTCGGCCGGGCAGCCGGTGCGATGGTCGAGGAAGTCCGCCGCCAGTTCAGGGAGATGCCCGGCATAATGAAAGGGACAGAGACGCCCGACTACGCGCGCTGCGTGGCCATATCGACGATGGGCGCCCAGCGCGAGATGCTCGTGCCGTCGATCATGGCGATCGTCGTGCCCGGCCTGACGGGTGTGCTGCTGGGCGTGGCCGGTGTTGTCGGCCTGCTCGCCGCCGGGCTTGCCACGGGATTCTCCCTCGCCGTAATGATGGCGAACGCCGGCGGAGCCTGGGATAACGCCAAGAAATTCATCGAAAAAGGCAACCTCGGCGGGAAAGGCTCAGACGCACACAAGGCCAGCGTCGTCGGCGACACCGTCGGCGATCCGTTCAAGGACACTTCCGGCCCGTCACTGAATATCCTCATCAAGCTGATGTCCATGGTCTCCGTAGTCTTCGCCACGCTGACGGTAGTGATGGACAAGCTCATCTACGGCACCGGAATGTAGGCCGAGGTACCACACGTGCTGGACTTCCGGCAGAAAGCAGAGCTTTGCGCGGGGGTACTCTACGATTCAAGGGCCGAAGACATCGTCCTGCTCGACCTGCGCGGCATCTCGCAGGTGACCGACATGTTCGTCATCGCCAGCGGCGATAACAAGCGAATGCTCAAGGCCGCGGCCAACAGAGTGCTGGCTGAACTCAAGGAACACGGCGAAATCCCCCTCGGACACGAGGGTATTGCCGCAGGCGAATGGGTACTGCTGGACTTCAACGACGTGATCGTGCACATCTTCCAGGAGAGAATGCGCGAGTTCTACGATCTGGAATTCCTTTGGGGCAGCGCGACGCGCATCCCGTGGAGCCCACCCCACAAGACAGCCTCGGAAGCCGACGAATGAGCCAACTCGATCCGCTGACCGGCCTGCCAGATCGCGAAGCATTCATCGAGAAGCTCGAACTCGAGGTCGAACGCTTCAGGCGATACAACCGCGTGTTCGGTCTCGCGATCCTTGCTATCGACCGCCTGGGCGAGATCACGTCCTCGGGCGACTCCAACGCCCGCGATGCGATCATCAAGGGTGTTGCCGATGTTATCAAGAGCAACGTCCGACGCAACGATATCGTCGGGCGATACGACGACGACAAGTTCGCGTTAATACTGCCGGAACAGACCCGGGACGATACCGCCCTGGCCACGAAACGCATCGGTGACGTCATCGAGGCCAAGCCGATCGAACTGCCCGGCGGTGACGGCACAGCCCGCGTGACGCTCCATTATGGCGTCGCCACCTTCCAGACCGAAGACGCCATCGAACAGGCGCGGCTCACCACGATCGCCGAAGATGCACTCAAAAGTGAACTGTAAGCAGTTATCAGTAAGCAGTCAAAAACGATGATACTGATCACTGGCCACTGAATACTGATCACTGACCCCGGAGAGGTGTCCGAGTGGTTTAAGGAGCACGCTTGGAAAGCGTGTGGGCGCTAACGCGCCTCGGGGGTTCGAATCCCCCCCTCTCCGCCACTGGCTGCTCTGTTTTGCAGGCGCCGCATCCGGCAAAGCGCGGCCAAAAGCGCGCGCTTTCAATGTCCCGATGATGCGAACTTCGGTGCATTGCGGCCATGTGATGAACGGCTGTGCACCATGCACGTGGGGCAGGCTATCAGCCTGCCAATCAGACAGCAGCCTGGAAAGGCTGCTCCACATAATCATCAGGCAAATCCGGGGCCGCTTATGGGACGTTGCGACGTAATCAATGATACGGGGGCATTATCCCAACTTCCGCCGTTAGCCGCCATGATGCATCGTAAGTCCTTATTCACCAACAAAAGATTCCCA
>JAUWKK010000310.1 GCA_030614245.1 Planctomycetota bacterium
CGCCCCTTCAGGGCGGCTCGTTTTGCTTCGCTCTTTTACTGGGGCTGAAGCCCCAGCCTATATGCCCCCGCTGCTTCGCAGCGAAGAAACGAGGCCCCTCCCGGGCGTACCGGACGCTGACGCGCGCATTCGCGCCTGACCGCCGGCAATTCTTCGCCAGCCCGAGCATTAAACACATCCTCGCGCGCGGCGCATGAGATACCCCACGATATGGAGTCATGCCCGAGCATCGGGTCACCCTTGGAATCCGGCCGCACATCAATACAATGTAGTTACCGTCTGCAAGACTTCACCCTGCCCGCCGGCGGGCGGGTATGCTGCAATCCCAGGAGGCCCCAATGTCCGATCTCATACGCATTAGCCTGTCCATCGATCAGCGGTTGCTTGACGCACTCGAGAAAATGCTCGAGACCAGCCGCTACACCAACCGATCCGAGTTCGTCCGTGATATGATCCGCGAGCGGCTCGTTCAACAGGAATGGAAGAGCAACCGCGAAGTGGTGGGCACCATCACGCTGGTGTTCAATCATCACCAGCGCCTGCTGAGCAAGAAACTAACGGAACTCCAGCATCGCCAGCATGACTTGATCCTCGCCACCACACACGTGCACCTGGATCATGACCTCTGCCTGGAGGCGATCATCGTTAAAGGCCACGCCAGGAAGATACGCGAGATCACCGACCTGCTGCGGCAGCAGAAGGGCGTTCTCCACGCGACCGTGTCGCTCAGTTCCACGGGCAAGAGGCTGCATTAGGCCGCGCCGCGTTTTTCCTCCGAAAAAGTACTTGACAGCCCCCAATCGGGTTATTACAATTATCATAATTGTAATACCGCCGCTTCCGGTCCCGACGATGACCGCTCCCCATCAGCATTGAGAAGTCGCTGTGGGAACTACAGGAGTATTGTTCGATCTTTGTGTATTACGATTGGTAGAAACTTAGTACACAACCGTTTTCACCGTATGTGACAGGAGAAATTGAGATGAGAGAAGCCTTGAGAAATCCCGTGGTTCTTATTGCTCTATGGGTAACTTTCGGGTTGGGGACATGCATCGGTGGCGAACTTGACAGCATCTGGGACCTGCAGGAGCCGGGCCCGGACGGCAACGGGATTCATCCGAAGGCCGACGCGGACCCGTTCCCCGAAAACCTCGTCGTTGTTGAAGGTCTCGCGCTCAATGCATCGGCCGAGTTGCTCGACCCCGACGAGCAGTGGCAGCTCTACGTCGCGGGCATAGGAGACGATAGAGGCGGCATCGCCGCGTGGCACGGCATCTGGTTCGTCGCCGAGTGGCCGCCACCTTTCCCAGACGTGCAGCCCGGCGACCTGGTCCGCCTGACCGGCTACGTCAGCAATCATCGCGGCAAGGTCAACATGAATACGCGCCACTCTGATGATCCGGATCAGCAGTTCCAGGTCGAAATCATCGGCCAAGTCGGAATGCCCAGGCCGCTCCGGATTCCCGGTATCGCGTCGTGCGTCGTGTTTGATCGGACGCGGGAAACCGGCGGCGAACGCTACCAGGCACAGTGGTGCACTATCAAGAACGTATCGGTCGCCTCGGGCGAGTGGACGCCGGCCAACGATGATCTGATGATCACAGATGATTCCGGCGCTCAATTGAACCTCTATCTATCAGGTATGGGCGATTTCGCGGGCATCACCGCCCCCGAGGGCAAGTTCAACGTGACGGGCATCTTCGACCAGGAAGACCCGGACGAGCCGTTCACCGGCAACTACCGCCTGTGGATCAAGAGCATGGCGGATATCGAACAGTGGAGCCAGGCGGACGTCGACGACGACGGATGCGTCAACGTGATGGACCTGCTCAGCGTCCGCGGCAACCTGGGCAAACCCGGCAGCGCGATCAACCCGTTGGGGGCAGACGTCGACGGCGACGGAAAGGTCAACGTGATGGACCTGCTCAGCGTCCGCAGCGCGCTGGGCCGTGGCCGATCCTGTTCGCAATGACGTCGTCTGCCCAAGGATGGAACAAGACACGATGTATCGGAGCCGACTTAATGGCGGTGGCTTCACGCTGATCGAGATGGTTATTTCGGTTGCCGTGATCGCAATTCTCGTCAGCCTGATGATCCCATGTCTGTCGAAGGCGAGAACCCTGGCACTCGTCCTCAGGGCTCACTCCGACATGCGGGGCGTCACGGTCGCCCTGGAAGCCTACCAGAACGACCATCACTATTTCCCGCCGGCTCGAACCTACTGCTTGAGCATCACGCACAAGGTCGATGATTACTTCGAGCTGCCGCCGGAACTCATAGAGTACCGCTGCCTCGATGCGCCGGTCTACGACGTCTTCAACCCGGAACGCACCTACAAGTACCTCTCGCCGGGGTATGGCTACGCAAACAACACGCTCACGCGGCACTGCATCTGGGTGCCCGAGATTTTTCCTCTCGACAACGGAAAGGATGTGATGTATCGCGATCAGGCCTCATCGCCGGTGAAATACGCACTGTGGAGCGTCGGCCCGGCCGGCCCCCTGTCCGTGTTCGAATCGCGACGTCTGCCCCAGCCCGTGCCGCAGCGGCTGGGGGATCCCAACAAGAAGGACGGCATCATCGTATGGCTCTTCACCGGTAACAGTTTCATCAAATCGCCGTGAGTTTCCGCTCGTAACTTCACGTGGACGGATGCAGTATGAATTTGAAGGTCGAGAGACCTCAGGCCTCAGACATCAGGCTTCAGGAAGAAAGACCGAATGGCATCCCTGAAGTCTGGAGCCTGGAGCCTGGAGCCTTCTTGAAAGCTCTCATCCTCCTGCCTCTTGTTGTATCCGCCTGTGGCAACTCGACAGAGAATCCGTCCGCACGGGTAGCGGCGACGAACTCGTATATCGAGTGCGTCGTGCTGGACCTTCTGGGGCCGGAGACACCGGTGTTGTGCCTTTCCGGGTCCGGCATGTGCCCGGGTCATTTCGACATCCGCCCCAGCCAGGTGAATAAGCTGAGCCGGTGCCGCGTCCTGGCGCGGGTCGACTTCCAGGCCTCGCTGGACGCCAAACGCTCCGGGGTCACCAAATGCGGCCTGAGCATCGCCTCCATCAGCCCTGGCGACGGCCTCTGCGTTCCATCGAGCTATTACGCGGCCTGCGAGCAGATGGCCGAGGCGCTCGTCGATGCCGGCCTGCTGGATAGGGCCCAGGCCGATGCCCGTCTAATCGAACTGACACAACGCAATTCGGCAGACGAGGCATGGGTGAGAAGCCAAGTCAGGCGAGTTGGCCTGGCAGGCCGTCCCGTCCTCGCCGCGAAGCATCAGGCCCACTTCTGCTCCTGGTTGGGCCTGGACGTCGTCGGGACGTTCGGCGGCTCCGACACCACCCGCTTCGGCGAGATCGACCTGGCAGTGAAGGCGGGCCGGGATGCCAACGTCAAGCTCGTCATCGCCAATGGGCCTTCAGGCCGCCGTTCCGCCGACGCGTTGGCCGAACGCCTCGGCGCCAAGGTCGTAGTCTTCGGCAATTTTCCCGTCGCACGCGGGGCGAACGCCGGCTTCCGAGCCCTGCTTCGTGACAACACAAACAAACTCATCTCCGTGGCCCATCCGTGAACAGCCCAGCAATCCACATCGAGAACCTGCGTGTCGCGGCCGGCAGCCGCACGATCCTCTCAATCGGCCATCTGAGCGTCGCCAGAGGAGAAGTTCTCGCGGTGCTCGGCTTGAACGGCGCGGGCAAGAGCACGCTGCTGAACGTCTGCCTCGGCCTGCGGCGGTTCAGTTCGGGCGAAGTAGTCGTCCTCGGCGAGCCGGTCGGGCGGTCGGGCTGCGCGTCCCTGGCGCGCCTGCGCTGCCGCATCGGGTACG
>JAUWKK010000110.1 GCA_030614245.1 Planctomycetota bacterium
CCCCTCCAGGGCGGCTCGGTTTTTTCCGCTCCTCAACTGGGGCTGAAGCCCCAGCCTTTATCCCCCCGCTGCTTCGCAGCGAAGAGGCGAGGCATCTCGCGCGTGCCGGACGCTGACGCTCACATTCGCGCCTGACGGCCAGCAATTTTTCGCCAGCCCGAGCGTTCAACACATCCTCATATTCGCGGCACACAAGATACCCCACGATAGGGACTCAGACTCGCCGAACCGAGCGAGCAGGCGTTCAGCGTTCAGAATAATCTCGAAAGTAGGCAGTTGCAAAATGTCGGCCGGTGATTATACTTAGCGCATGGCTTGGTGAATGTAGAGATTGGCTGTTAGACCTGAAAGGAGTTCCACGATGCGTATGCGACACTTGGCTTTGATGGGGGCTTTCCTGGCGGCGATGCTTCTTGTGTTACCGGTGCAAGCTCAGAACGAGCCGCCGAAGGGCTTCACCGCACTCTTCAACGGCAAGGACCTCTCCGGCTGGCACGGAATGCACCATTTCGATCCGCGCAGGCTCTGGGCAATGAGCGAGAAAGAGCGCGCGAAGAAGCTCGCAGGCGACACGAAGAGTATGCGGCAGAACTGGCGCGTCGAGAACGGCGAGCTTGTAAATAACGGCCACGGTGCATATCTAACCACCGATAAGGACTACGGCGACATCGAATTCATGATCGACTACAAGACCGTGCCGAAGGCCGACAGCGGCATCTATCTCCGGGCCACCCCGCAGGTGCAGATATGGGACTATACGAAAGCGGGCGGCAAGTGGCGCATCGGCGCCGACAAAGGCTCCGGCGGACTCTTCAACAACGATGGGGGCTCTCCGGGCAGGGACCCGCTGGTCCTGGCCGATAAGCCGTTCGGCCAGTGGAACTCGCTCCGCATCATCCAGATCGGCTCGCGCACGACGGTCTATCTCAACGGCAAGCTGGTGGTGGACCACGCGGTGATGGCGAACTACTGGGATCGCAAGCGCCCGCTTTTTGCGAAGGGGCCGATCCAGTTGCAGACGCACGGCGGCGAAATCCGCTGGCGCAACGTTTTCATCCGCGAGATTCCGCCCGAGGATGCCAACGAGGTCCTGCAGAAGCGCGACGACGACGGCTTCAATTCCGTCTTCAATGGCAGGGATTTCACCGGGTGGGCCGGGCCGCTGGAGAATTACGAGATAAAAGACGGCGCCATCATCTGCAAGCCTCACAAGGGCGGTACTATCTATACGAAAGAGGAATACGGCGATTTCGTCGCGCGTTTCGAGTTCAAGCTCCCGCCAGGCGGCAACAACGGCTTGGCGATCCGACATCCCGGCAGGGGCAATCCCGCCTATGACGGAATGTGCGAACTCCAGGTGCTCGACAATACCGCTGCCAGGTGGTCGAAGCTCGATCCGCGACAGTACCACGGCTGCGCATACGGGATGGTCGCCGCCCACCGGGGATACCTCCGGCCCGTAGGGCAATGGAACTTCCAGCAGGTCACCGTCAAGGGCTCCACCATCAAGGTTGAGCTAAACGGCACGATCATTCTCGACACGGACCTGAGCAAAGTGACGAAGTACATGGGCAACAGCCCGCATCCCGGCAAAGACCGCAAGAAAGGCCACTTCGGCTTCGCTGGCCACAGCGATCCGGTGCAGTTCCGCAACATACGCATCAAGCCCCTCGAGTAGCGCGCAAGCAGGACAGATTTCCGTGCTTTCCGTGATTGCGGCGGGCCTTCGCCCACGAATCGACCCAGTTCCGGCTGTTTGTCGCTTGATAAAGAAAATATAGGGCGGTATTCTTTCTTAGTGCCGGCGTTAAGAAAGATTCGTTTCTTTAGGGCGATTGCCCAGCAGTATCTCTCCGTGGGGCAGGCGGGGCCGTTGTAGGGCCATTCTAACTTATGACCGGCTCCGTTTCCGGTCTTGGCCGGGAATGCCACCCGAAAATTATTCTGCGTCCGGCGAAAAAATGTTGAACCTCGCGCTGCTTCCATGCGTCTACAACTATGAGAGCAACCGGTGTTCGTTGGATATTCAAGGAGGATGATCATGTTGCGTATGGCACGTATCTCGCTATTTATTATAATGACAGCGTTGTTAGGATTCGGCGGCGAGCAGGCCGAAGTCGATCCGATGACGAAGCACGTAACTCAAGGTGCATTGCGGATTTCGCAGGCTGATGGAGCGGTGGTGCAGTGTCCGCTGAAGCATACCGACGTGCAGGCCCAGATTTCCGGCTTCGTCGCACGCGTTCGCGTCACGCAGACGTTCCTCAATCCGCTCGACGAGAAGATAGAGGCGGTCTACGTCTTCCCGCTTCCGCACAAGTCGGCCGTCGATGACATGACAATGGTAATAGGGGACCGCAAGGTCGTCGGGATAATCAAGCGCCGCGCCGAGGCCCGGCAGATATACGAACAGGCTCTGGCAAGGGGCCAGCGGGCCGCGCTTCTCGAACAGGAGCGCCCGAACATCTTCACGCAGTCGGTGGCGAATATCGGCCCGAAACAGGAGATCAAGATCGAGATCAGCTACGTTGACGTGCTCGAATACGATATGGGCGTGTACACGTTCCATTTCCCGATGGGGGTCGGCCCGAGGTTCATTCCGGGCGGCACGACTACGCCAGAGGGCGGTGCCAAGCCCGTCCCCCGCGTGCCCGATGCCGACAGGATAACGCCGCCGTACATCAAACCGACCGAGCGCAACGGGCACGATATCTCGCTCGCATTAGCACTCGATGCGGGCGTGCATCTTCGCGACCTGAAGTCCACCAATCACCAGGACAAGATCACCAGCACCGGCGATACGGCAGCCAGCATCAGCATAACCCCGGCCGATTCGTTTCCCAACAAGGATTTCGTGCTCAAGTACAAGGTGGTCGGCGAGAAGCCCGAGATGGCCGTGCTGACGCATACCGACCTCAGCGGCGGCGGCTATTTCATGCTCATGGTGCAGCCGAAAGAGGACGAACGACTCAAGCAGAGCCCGCCGCGCGAGATATGCTTCCTGATAGATATCTCGGGCTCGATGTCGGGCAGGCCGACCGAGGTCGTCCGCAACACGATGCAGCACATGCTGAAGCTGTGCAAACCGCAGGATTCCGTCCAGGTGGTCACGTTCGCCGGCCAGGCTAAGAAACTGTTCGAGAAACCCGTGCCGGTCACGAACGCCAACATCAGCAAGGCCCTGAGCTTCACGCGCAGAATCCGTGGGGGCGGCGGAACGCATATGCTCAAGGGCATCAAGATGGCGATCAACCAGCCGCTCGATCCCAAGCGCGTCCGCATCGTCATTATGCTCACCGACGGTTTCATCGGCAACGAGGCCGAGATCATCGCCGAGGTCGGCCGCAGTTGCGGCGATCACATACGCTTCTGGTGCATGGGCATCGGAAGCTCGGTCAACAGGTTCCTCGTCGACGGCGTTGCGAAGCAGGGCGGCGGTATGTCGAAGGTGCTCGGCCTGAACGACCCGCAGAAAGAGACGGCGCAGGAGATAATGATGCGCATTCATCGCGCGCAGCTTGCCGACATCCGCATCGACTGGGGCGGCCTGTGGGTATTCGAGACCTATCCGGCGAAGAGACCCGAGCTCTGGGCCGGGCGGCCCGTCGTAGTCTTCGGCCGATACGAAGCCGGCGGCATCGGCAACACGATCAAAATAACGGGCAAGGTCGAGGGCGAGCCCGCCGAGTGGCCGCTGACGGTCGATCTGCCCACCAAGATGCCCGACAACGAGGTACTCGAAAAAGTCTGGGCACGCCGAAAGATCGAAGACCTGATGCACCAGACCTACTACCAGGGCTCGCCCGAAGTCGAGGAGACCGTCACGCAAATCGCGTTGGACTACAGGCTGATGAGCCAGTATACGAGCTTCGTGGCTGTGGACGAGGCCGATGCCGGGGACCTCACCGAGACCGCCCGGCCGCCCAGGCGAATGCTCGTGCCCGTGCCGATACCCGAAGGTACTCGATACGAGGGCTTCTTCGGCGCCGGCGGCGGCGGCACACCCGGTGAGTTCGTCGACGAGTTCGCCCTTGAACATGTAAAGGAGTCTGGATTTCGCATGTCTTTGAGCGGGGGGCGAGGCGGCCGTGGGCGGCTGCGCGCAATGCCCAGAATGCCAGGCAAAGACATGTCGCGCAGGGCGGGGATCTATTTTGCCATACCCCCTGCGCAACCGGGACGGGTCTCGGTCCCGAGGCCGACATCACTCAGCGGTGGACGCATGCTCGGGCTGGCTGCAAAGACCACCAACGGCCTTGCACGTGTCGAGCGCGAGCGTCGGCCGGTGTTCACGGGCACCCCAATGAGAAGGGGCAGCCTGGCAATGAGTGAGGTTCACGGTCGCGGTTGGGGATACGTATATGAGAGAATCCTCGCTGACCAGCAGGGCGAGACCCTCAAACGAGCCGCGAACGTGATGAAGCGGGCCGAAGAGATGAAGAAGAAAGACGCAACGCAGCGGGCGAAGGCGATGTTCGCCTATGCTTATCTGCTCGACCAGGCTGCGGGCGGCGCAAAGCATTCGGCGAAAGCGCTCGAGGCAATCGAGCAGATCAACAGCAAGCTCGTCGAGACATGGGCGAAGGAAACACCGGCCCTCAAGAAGAAGCTCAATCTCGTCATCCGCGACAAGTCGTTCAAGGAAGCCATCAGCGCAATCGCCGGGGCATCGGGCCTGAAGATCAGCCTGAAGGCCGGCAGCATCGAGGATGCCCGCACCATTCTCAACCGCAAAGACCTCCGCGTGACGTTCCTCGATCTCCGCCACGCGACGACGAGCCAGGCGCTCGACTGGCTCCTGACGCCCGTTCGCATGACCTGGACGGCCACGAAGGGGACGGTTCTCGTCGGCACGGCTCGCCGAGGCAACCTCAAGTCCGCCTGGGTTTACGACGTCAGCATTCTGGCGCTGCCGCTGGCCGAAGAGACTAAGAAGATCAAGGAGTCGCGGAAGCGCAGCGAGTTCGCGAAGAGCAACGCCGAAGAGTTCATGCGCGGCGTGCGGGTCGGGCTGGCAGTGGATGACGCCGCCGCCTGCTGGTATGCCCCCGGACAACTGCTGCTCGCCGGCGATGCGGACCTGCACGAGCGGGCCGTGAAGCTCTTTGATGATCTCTCGCGGCTCAAGCCCGAAATGCGCGAGGGGCTGAAGCAGCTTCAGCGAGTCACCAGTAACCGTGCGTCGCAACGGAAGGACCTTCGTGCGAAGATGATCGCCGCCAACGAGAAGGCCCGCGTCTACGATTCGATAGCGGTGTTCAGTTGGAGGCTGCTGGCCGCGGCCGCCGGCGGCGAGCTCGACCTCGAGGCCCTGACCGAACTCCAGATCGCGTGGAACCATCCGGCGACGGCCGGCTTCCTGAAGGGCAAGGGCACGGTCGCGGCGTTGAGGTCGGCCTGGGCCATAGGCGAAGCCTCGCGGGCACTGCCGAAAAACGCCGAACTGGCCCAGCTTGCGAAGTCCGTCCGCAAGAAATCGCGCAAGGCCGCTGAAAACGCACTCGAACTGCTCAAGGAATCGCCCGAGGATATCCCGGCGTTCTTCAAGGCGCTGTATGGAGCGATGGCTCTCAGCGATGATGCCGGTTATGTCGGCAAGGCTCGCGCACTGCTAAAGCGGTCGAAGGCCAAGAAGTCGCCGCTTGCCCCGATGCGCACAATCGCCGCAGGGCTGCTCGCCCCCGCAAAGGAGATCGATCGGAAAGGACTCGAGGATGTCATCCGTGCCGGCGTGCGCGGGGACGACGCCATCGTGCTGAGCGCACTTGCCTGCCGCCGCGCGGGCGGCGATCTCTGGAGCCTGTTCCGGGCTGAGGCCAGGCGGCTCCTCGGCGGGCAGCCGCTCTCGGGCGACGTCATCGTCCTCGTGAACAGCCTCGGCAAGCCCGGCCTGCCGATAGTGGCGGCGGCGAAATAATAGCAGAGCGGACAACTGGCCCCCTGAAAAGGCGAGACACCCGACGAAATCGCGGCAGCGCATCACACACTCGTTGCCGCATAGAGGTGTCTTGCTGTCAGGGGGGCACTATGCCCTTCTGCCACGCAGGCAAGACGGGACAAGCAGCGCTCTCTCACTTTCCCGCCCGCGAGTGTATCGCATCCTACCGGTGCGGGGAGTGGACGTTGTTCTCGGGATTCCTGTAGTCTACGAACTTGGTCGGGTCGGTGTCGTTGATGTACTCCTCGATATTCGTGTAGCCGTCCTTGTCCTTGTCGCCGGCATTGTCAGCCGCGTTGTTTGGATTAAGGCCGAACTTCTTCTCCCACCAGTCGGGCATGCTGTCTTTGTCCGCGTCCGGGGCCGGCTTGGCCGGCTTGTAGGTTGCATAGCCGCCCTGCGGCCAGTCGGTAGTTTGATTGGGGATGTTGCCGGTGTTCTTGCGCACGCTGTTGGACACGTCCTGGGTTACGAAGTCCCGTACCGGAAGATCGGCTCCGCCATACTTGAGGACCTTTTCGTAGGCCACCTTGGCAGGGTCGGTCTTCACCGGCATGGCGTCCCATGGCTCACTCATGATCGTCTCGCGCGTTGCGTCGAAAGGTCGCCCGACACCCATGTTGTCACGGCCATATAAGTGAGCGTAACCACCCCTTGAGTGGAAGGCGTATCTCACTCTGCCGCGTTTCTGAGTGTTGCCGATGTAGTTGAACTTCAAGAAGTCCGGCTCGCTGCCGTAACCGGTGGTGTGATAGTCGTAGAGAATGTTGTTCCGCCAGTCCGTCGCGATTGACTGGAGCCTCGGGTTCCGCCATCGGCTGTGTGCCGTCAGGTTATGGTGGAACGACAGGTATCCGTATCCGGCAAAAGCGTAGCCCGCGGAGTGGTCGCCCTTTTCATGCACGGAGCGCCGCAGTGCGCCATAAACGTAGTTCCATTGGAAAGTCGAACCCACTCTGACTGTCCCTAACGGGTGGTTCCATGGACGATGACCTCTGATATTCACGGTCTGGTCATTGGCATAGGCGAACTCGCAGTGTTCGATAATGATGTTCATTCCGGTGAAGTCGAGAGCCTGGGTCTGGTCGCCCAGCACGCGGGGTGTCTTGCCCGGACCCTTGATGTCGCCCACGCGGACGCGCAGATAGCGCATGACCACGTCATGGGTATAGATCGAGAACCACCAGTTACGGATCTGCACGCCTTCGCCGGGCGCCGTATTGCCGACTATAGTAAGGTAGGGATTCCGGATATCCAGCGGTGCTTTCAGTTCTATCGTGCCCGAGACGCCGAACATGATGATCCTTGGCCCCTTGGCGTCAATCGCCTCGCGCAGGCTGCCGGGGATGGGGTCTTCCTTGGGGATCGCGGCATACCCGGGGAGGCTCTTGTTCGCCTGCCCTATCTTGCCCTTTTTCCTGGCAGGGCGCTCTTTGGGCATGTAGTCTTTAAGTGTGGTGACAACATAAACCTTGCCACCTCTGCCGCCAAGACTATAGCCGCCGTACCCCTCGGCGCCCGGAAACGCCGGCAGCGGCGTGGGCACCTTCCTCGGCTGGGCCGCCGCTTCCCATTGAAAACCGGGCTGCCCTCAGTGGGCCGCCCCACGCGTGTCATTGTAATCACGCCCCACCCGATTACAAACACTTTTCGCGGCATCGTCGCGGTGCTACATTAGCTTACAATCCGTGGCTGCTGTGAACGCCAGGAGGGCGGAACCCGATGACGATGCGTTAAGCTACAAGTTGTTCTGCTTAGTACTGCAACGCTACTTTCTGTCATTCTGAGGCGCGAAGCAACGAAGAATCTTTCGAGCTGTAGATTCAGTGCGTACCAACGCTTCTGAAGAGATCGCGCGTCCATCGCGCGAGAGATTCTTCGCTACGCTCAGAATGACAGGGTAGGCGAGCTCTCAACTCCTTGGCTCACAAGGCTTTGGGTGCTGTGCCGCACGAGAATCTGGCGTTGTAGGCTTAGGAGCTTGCAGCTTCTTTGCCCGCGAGATCGCACGCCGTTCTTGCTTGTCGCGCTCAAACCGACGGCCGGGCCGAACGTGTAGCTCGTACGTGTCGATATATGCGATCAGTTCATCGAGGATGGCCTGGGGTTGGGCAGGTGCAGATTCCC
>JAUWKK010000247.1 GCA_030614245.1 Planctomycetota bacterium
ACTCATACTGCCCATCAGGTATAAGGGGTAGTGTGATAATCGAGAGATGGCGTCGGCGTCTACGGAATGAGCATGGATAAGGCCGGGCATCCAGCACGAGGGGTATCCGCCGCCGGGATGGCTGTCGGCAGGCGCGAGCTCGAAGACTTGTACCGGCGTTACAACCGGCGGCGGTTCGTTCATCCCGACCCGCTCGAGTTCCTGTATCGATACGATGATCCGCTCGACCGCGAGATTGCCGGTCTCGTTGCGTCGTCGCTGGCGTACGGCCGGGTGGCGCAGATTCTCAGGGCCGTCTCGGCCGTGCTCGATGCGATGGGGCCGTCGCCCCGAAACTACCTGCCGGCGGCGTCGCAGGGCTCGCTGTTGCACGATTTCGCTGGCATCCGGCACCGCTTCACCTCAGGCGAAGACATCGCTACGATGCTGTGGGGAGCCAAGCTCGCCATCGAGCGTTACGGCTCGCTCCAGGCATGCTTCGTTGCCGGATATGATGAACGGGAAGATACAGTTCTTCCGGCGCTCATTGCCTTTGTTGGTGTGTTAAAGGGTTTGGCGGGAATTGATGAGAGCTGCCTGCTGCCTTCACCGGAGAAAGGGAGCGCGTGCAAGCGGCTGAACCTGTTCCTGCGGTGGATGGTTCGAAACGACGCGGTCGATCCCGGCGGATGGGAGGGCGTGCCGGCGGCCGTCCTGATAGTCCCGCTCGATACACACATGCACAGGATCGGCCTCGCGCTGGGCCTGACGCAGCGCAGGCAGGCCGACCTGCGCACGGCGCTCGAAATCACGGGCGGGTTCAGGACGTTCGCACCGGACGATACGGTCCGATACGATTTCGCACTGACCCGCCTGGGAATACGGAGCGACACCGACCTGGAGGCGTTTCTCGCGGGAGCCACGGCGTAGACCGGAGACGATGCCAGCTCGTAAGCCGTGCATACGCCAGCGATAGGAAATAACTTCATTGCCTGATATTCTTGCTCATTTCATTTCAGCCTTCTGGCAAGCGGCATCTGCAATGGCGCCGTATCTGCTGTTCGGCTTCTTTGCGGCGGGAATGCTGTCGGTGTTGATTTCGCCGAAGACAGTGGAGGATCATCTGGGCCCTCGCGGAATGTGGTCGGTATTCAAGGCGGCGCTTTTCGGAGTGCCGCTGCCGTTGTGTTCCTGCGGTGTGATCCCCGTGGCGGTATCGCTTAGAAGGCACGGTGCGAGCAAGGGCGCAACGACGGCGTTTCTGCTCTCGACGCCGCAGACGGGCGCCGACAGCATCCTTGTGACGTTCAGCCTGCTTGGCCCGGTGTTCGCCGTTTTCCGCCCGGTTGCCGCGATGCTGACCGGGCTGCTCGGCGGCGGCATGGTGAACATCGCCGGACCCGAGGCGACCGCAGAGCGCGAGGCCGCCCCGCAGTGCACCGCCAGTTGCTGTACCGATGGCGACGAACGCAATCGGATAACCCGGGCGCTCGTGTACGGCTTCGTGACGCTTCCCCGCGACCTCGCGCCGGCGCTCGTCGTCGGCCTGCTGATCGCCGGGGCGATCTCGGCAGTCGTTCCGGATGACTACTTCGCCGGTGCGCTCGGCGGCGGCATAGTCGCGATGCTCGTGATGATGCTCGTGGGCATTCCGATGTACGTCTGCTCGACGGCATCGGTGCCGATAGCGGCAGCGATGATCGGGACGGCGGGCGTATCACCGGGAGCCGCGCTGGCTTTCCTGATAGCCGGGCCTGCAACTAACGCGGCCACAATCGCCACTATATGGCGAACCCTGGGCAAGCGGACGGCGGTCATCTATCTGCTCACCATTGCACTGAGCGCCATTGGCTGCGGATTGATCCTCGATTGGCTGTTCGCGCAGACGGCGCCATACGTGATCGAAGAGCACATATCCCACGGAGGCAAACCGCTCGGGACAATCTCGGCCATTGTGCTCTTTGTCGTGCTCGGCGCCGGAATGCTGCCCGAACGCAAACGAGCGGTCGGCGAGCAGGGGCCGCACGAAGGCGGCGACAGCGCCGAAATGACGATCACAGGAATGACCTGCTCGCATTGCACCAAGAGAGTTCGCGCAGCGCTCCTCGAATGCGACGGCGTTGAGGCGGCGGAGGTGGACCTGAAGCCGGGCCGCGCCGTCGTTCATGGGACGAATCTTGACGCAGAGAAACTCCGGGCGGCCGTCGAGCAGCTCGGATATGGAGTCGAATGGGAGACACGGCCGACGGAAGACCCTTGACCGTGGACAGGAGGAAGCAGAGCAATGGCCGAAGACAGCAGTCGCATCCCACATTCTGAAGCACTCGATGCGGCATCTCTGGTCGGGTATTCGGACGGATCGATCGTCAGCCGGACACTCGCCGAGAACGCCGGCGGCACACTTACGCTTTTTGCGTTTGACTCGGGTGAAGGTTTGAGCGAACATACTGCCCCCTTCGACGCTGTAGTTCAGGTGCTGGATGGAGAGGCCGAGCTGACGATCGGGGGCAAGACCGTTACGGCGCGAGCCGGACAGCTCGTGATTATGCCCGCAAGTACCCCGCACGCTCTAAAGGCGACGCAGCGCTTCAAGATGCTGTTGACTATGCTGCGTCCCGAATGAGAGCGGCCGGACATTAGAAAGGAGTAGCCGCATGCTGACTGATGGAGAGAAAGGCGTGATTATCCAGCGCGACAAGGAGACCTATGCCGTGGCGCCCCACATCCTGTGCGGCGTAACCACGCCCGAACGGCTGCGCCGGATCGCCGACGTCGCCGAGAAGTACAACTGCGCCGCAGTGAAACTGACCAGCGCCCAGCGGATCGCACTGGTCGGCATCAAGGAGGAAGATGTCGACTCCGTCTGGGCCGACCTCGATATGGAGCCGGGTGCAGCCGTGGGCCTCTGCGTGAGAAGCGTCAAGGCATGTCCCGGAACGACTTTCTGCAAACGCGGGCAGCAAGACAGCCCGGGCGTAGGGCTTAAACTCGACGAGAAGTACCACGGAATGAAACTGCCCGGCAAGCTGAAGCTTGGAGTGAGCGGCTGCGTGAACCAATGCGCCGAACCGGCCGTCAAGGACATCGGTTTAGTGGGAAAGCCGAAGGGCTGGACACTGCTCGCAGGCGGTACTGCGGGCTCCAGGCCGCGCCTGGCCGACACGCTCGCCGATGGTCTCACGACCGATGAAGCCCTGAGCGCCATCGACAGGCTGATTGGCTTCTTCAAGGAGAACGCAAAACCGCGCGAGCGAGTCGGCCGCATGATCGACCGGCTCGGCATCGAAACTGTCCGTGCGGCGGCGCTTGGGCAGTGATGATGGGCGGCGCGGGTGGAGCTTGTCGAGTCGGATCGGATAGGGGTGCGACGGGTGATGAAACTGTGATTGTCACAGGTCTCTATCTCGAAAGGGGATAGAAAGTCAACAGCGTTCCGTTGTTGCGATGGAACGCGATCTAACGAGGAGATGACGCAGTGAGATTAACTGTTGTGGGAAGTGGAAATGGTGGCTGTGCGATCGCCGGGGTTCTGGCAAGCCGGGGACATGATGTCTCTATTCTGAAGCTGGGGACCACCCTTCACATGGAGAACTTCCTCGCCCTCCAAGCCCCCGGGACGATCCGCGTATCTGGGATCGAGGTCGAGGGTGTATTCCCGCTCCACGCGGTGACGGCCGACCCCGCAGAGGTGCTCCCGCGATCCGAGATCGTACTGATCTACTACGTATCCAATTACCACGAGTTCGTCGCACAGCGGTGTGCCGAACACATGCATGCGGGACAGTTGGTCGTTTTGTCCCCTGGATACGCCGGCAGCTTATTGTTCGAACGTCGTTTGCGCGCGTTGGGCAAAGCATCCCTACCGCTGTTCGCCGAGTTCGATACTCTACCGTATTCCTCCCGGATCGTTGCACCAGGACACGTTGAGATCGTATCGCGCAATGTCTGTCATCCCTTCGCAGCGTACCCCGCCAGCCGGGCGCCGGAAGTTGCAAGTGTGATGGAGCCCTTGATCGGGAGATGTGTACCTCGATCCCATATCCTGGAGGTGGCCTTGCACAACCCGAACCTTGTGATTCATACGGTGGGTGTTCTGATGAACGCTGCACGTGTCGAGAGCCCGGAAAGGCGGTTCGCCATGTACCGCGACGGGTTTTCGCCATCGATATGGAACGTGGTTGAGCGCCTCGATGCAGAGAAGATGCGCGTTATGGAACTCCTCGGCTCCCCTGCCACGCCCTACTTCGATGCGTTTCGCCTGCGGACGTTTGGCGACATCAGCACAGACCTATTGGAGGGCTTCAGCCGCTACGCCGATGAGGCACCGTCAGGGCCATTTACCCTCCAGACACGCTACATAACTGAAGATGTGCCAATGGGACTCGGCCTGCTGAGCTCATTGGCCAAGGCAACCGGGGTGGCGGTCCCTGTCTGTGACAGCTTGATTCACTTGGCCTGCGCACTCCTGCCGGAGCACGACTTCTGGAGCGAAGCGCGTACACTTACCTCGTTGTGGGAAGGACAACTCGACGACTTGTTGGAAGCTTTGACGAGCTAGCCCCACTTCCATCAGTGAACCGACGTACACTGTCCAGGGTATCGTTCACTACGCTGTAGATCACACTCCCACGTTGTTGTATAAGACGGCGAGTAAGGCTATCAGTGAAGCAGTTGCCCCATATATCGGCGCTCTTGCGTCGGGGGTGGATGACCCGGTCCTCAGGGAGGCAACAATCATCCGTGGCGGACAGATTCTGGACGAGAGGATCGTCCGCTTTCAGCATAGGCGCTGATGGCACGGCAGGGCTATGAGGGTGCTTACGTATGTTACTTTGCGGGGATTTTGCTTGACTTCCCGGAAA
>JAUWKK010000243.1 GCA_030614245.1 Planctomycetota bacterium
AGATAACCGAAGCCTGATATCTTGTAGCTGGCGCCCAGGTCAACGACAATCTCATGAGGATGATTCGTCTCGCCGGAGCCCCATCTGGTATGCCACATCGACTGCGGGTCGCCGTCCAATGCCCGGAACGCTTCATAGTTGGCGGTTTCGCTGTCGGCCCGCACCTTGACCTTGATAACACGGGGCTTGCCCAGCACCCGTGCGCAGAACAGCACGCATGCGAGCATTACGATCGACATGAGGAATATTGTATTTCTCATCGGCTGCTCTTTCAGTGGTCTAGCTGCTGCGGCATCAGAAGTCGGCTACATGGCGCGGACATGCAATATCGCCCTTCAAATTGATATTACGGCTTCTGCGGGGTGATTTCAATGGTCTACTCGCCGATATACTCCTCCGCTGCCCGTAGTGTCGGCTGAGTATTGACACCGCACAACACTGGGTATACCATGAAGTGTGTTCGACCTGGACAAGAACCTTTTGCTTGTTGAATCGGGACGTAGGGTGTCCGTAAAGGGGCGCTCGGTGGTCGTTACGCGCTTCAACCTGAAGGAATTGGACGAGCGCGTGGCGAAGTTGGGGAAATGAAACCAGCACCACCGCCTGGCGGAAGCCCAGGCCGGTGCTTATCGTCGAGCGGCGGGTGGCACGTTCAAGCGAAGCTTGGACGTGGGCCGTGGCACCCCAAGCCGGCACGTTCCGCTGGAGACCCGAAAGTTCGAGTTTCCCACAGAGCGTGCGGCGGCCTCCAGGCCGAAAGCTGGAAACAAGATTACCGAAAGGAAAGGAATGACCGCGACAGCAAGGGACAAACAGGTCATCCGTGATCTCGCCAGGAAAGTTGCCGAGATAGCCGGCCTGCCCGTACACGGCGAAAAGCGCGATATGTGGATACGATTGAACCGCCTGGATCGGGTCAGGCCCTTGATCCACGTGCAGGCCATCGACCGCAGCATCTGGGCGGAGTTGATCCCCGACGATGAACTCCAGACCGGCGATGACTTCTGCAGGGAGCAGGAGATGGCGCTGCGCAGGAAGATATACTGCTGGGAGAATTTCCCCGACGACCGTGTCGTGGACGATATTGTCATATGCAGTATCGTCATCCGGGGAGACAGCCGCAGCACAGGTTCCGGCATGCGAGTGGACATGCGGCGGCCCGAGATGAAGTTCGGCGCCGGTTTCTTCAAGCCCACGATTGAGAAAGAGAGTGATATCGAGAATATCCAGACAGAGCATGACGTGTGGATAGACTGGGAGGAGACCGAACGCAACTACGAGCGCCTCTGCGACCTCTACGATGGCACCCTGCGTGTGGAGAAGCTCGGCCCGTGCTTTTTCTGGCTTTCCGTAATGGACAAGTTCATGGTATGGCGCGGCATTCAGCAGATGTACATGGACCTGGTCGAGCGTCCAGGCTGGATTCACGAGGCTCTCGAGCGCATTACGGTCGGACATCTCAACAGCCTCGAACAGATAGAAAAGCTCAATGTCCTCTCTCCGGGCAATGGCAACAGGAGCTTAGGGTCAGGCGGCTACGCGTGGACCGATCAGTTGCCCCAGCCCGATTTTGACGGCGAACACGTGCGACTCAAAGACCTCTGGGCCCGCTGCGCCACGCAGATTTTCACCGAGGGCATATCGCCTGAAATGCACGATGAGTTTGCCGTTCAATACGAGAAGCGGCTGCTTGAGCGATTCGGCCTGAGCACATACGGCTGTTGCGAACCACTCCACAAGAAGATGCACGTCGTTCGGAAGATCAAGAACCTGCGCCGTGTCTCGATGAGCCCGTGGGTTGATGTGGCAGAAGCATCGGCCAAAGTGGGGAAGGACTACGTCTACACTCACAAACCAAATCCTGCCATCATCAGCATGGAGAGCTGGCACCCCGACCTGGCGCGTGCCGAACTGAGAGACGCGTTCGAGAAAACACGGGAAAACATCCTCGAGGTGAACTTGCAGGACATCCACACCGTGCGAAACGAGCCGCATCGCCTGACCGAATGGAACGAGATAGCAATGCAACTGGCGGAGGAGTATGCTTGAGAAGCGCCGCCTGCCAGGGAGTAATGGGATAACATTGCCCTGCGGCTGACGCAGCGCGTTCAATATGAAGGAAGATCAAAGCATGGCGATGACACCACGGGAAGTAGTTTCCAGGACCATTCGTTTCCAGGGTGCAGACCGCATCCCTTATGCCCTCACCGAAGCGTGCGGAACGGACTTCGCTCGTGTCGGGATGGACCCGTCACCGGATGGACGACGCCAGAACGGAGTGGATGAGTGGGGCTGCGTCTGGCACAACATCGGGGTTTCCAGTCTGGGAGAAGTGAAAGAGTATCCCCTTGTAGACTGGGCGGATTGGGACAAACTGGCGATACCCGATATCCGGCTCGCCGAGCGTTGGAAGGGACTGAGCGGCGCCCGGGAACGCGCCGGCGATAAGTTTCTCATGGCCAGCGGAATCTCCCTCTACGAACGAGTTCACTTCATCAGAGGGCTCGAGACCACCTGGGTAGCCATATACACTTCGCCGGCGGAACTCGGACGACTGATCGACGTGCTAGTGGACATGAACCTGTACGCCATCGAACAGTATGCGAAGGCCGGAGCAGACGGCTTCATGTTTTGTGACGATTGGGGGTTGCAGAACCGGCTGATGATCTCGCCCGAATCGTGGCGCGAGATATGGAAGCCCCGATACGCACGTGTCTATCAAGCGGCACACGACGCCGGATTGCTGACGTTACTTCATAGCTGTGGAGACATCACCGCCATACTCGACGACCTCATCGAGGTCGGACTTGACGTCATCCAGATGGATCAGCAGGAGAACATGGGTCTGGAGACCCTGGGCAGACGATTCGCCGGGCGCATCACTTTCTGGTGCCCCGTTGATATTCAAGAAACGATGGTGCGAGGCTCGACACAAGAGATTCGGCAATACTGCCGCATGCTTGTATCGACGTTGGGCCGTCCAACCGGCGGGATCATTGTGAAATGGTACGGCGACCCCGCCGCAGTCGGGCACAAACAGGAAGCCATTGACGCCATGTGCGACGAGTTCTTGAAGATTAGCCGTGAGCACGAACTTGTCGAACCCGGCCCAACTGGGCAGGCGAACACCAGAAAATGATCTCGTCGGCCGTGAACGGATGCCCGTCCGTTTCTGCATCGCCGCCCCGCCACCTGCATAATACCAGCCGAGCCGCCGATCAGTCAAGGCCGACGCTGCGTGGCGGAGGGAGTTTCTTTCCGGCCCGCGCCGCATCCCGGGCGGCGGCGAGACGCTTCAGCAGTGCACCGTAGGTGCCTACGGCGCGATCATAGCGCCGCATCGTCCAGTCGAGGGCGAAGGGCTTGCTCTCCTGGTGCCAGAGCTCGGCGAACCGCTCGCCCATCACCTTATGCGCATCGCGCAGCTTTCGGATGCAGGCTTCCGCTCTCTCGACGTGCGGCCTGGCCTCGGCGGGGGGCGACTTGTATGCCGTGCGGTAGGCCTCGGCAGCCTCGACCGTGTCCAGGAGCCGTCTGCCGATAAGCTCCCTCCGCCGCGCGCCGAAGATGAAGTAATCGAGCAGGTCGGCGTTGGCCGTGGCATCCTTCCGGCAGGCCTCGAGGTGCTCGATGCCCGGCCGCACGACCGTTAATAGCCGCTCGGCAGCCGCACGGCGGGCGCCTCCCTTGGCCGCGTCGAGGTCGAGCTGCCAGAAGCGATGGTTCCTCATTCCATGCATGCCGGGCAGGCGGTGGGCCTGCGCCAGGAGTTCGATCGCCTGGCCGAAGTGGTCGCCGCGTTCGCCGAACAGCACGGCGCCGATGCGGCGGTTGAAGTCATCGGGGCTGGTCTTCGACGCGTTCCAGGCGCACTCGGCTCCCCAGGCGTAACCGTGCCAGCTTGGAGCATTGAAGTTCTCGCCGTCATCGTCCCAGGCCGTGTTGAGCATGCCGAGCGCCCCGTGCTTGATGCCGTCGCGGACGAAGTTCCGTATGTTCACCGTCGCAACGCCGAAGTCGGGCAGGATGCGGCTCCAGTTATTGACACCCGGGCAGCCGAAGAACTCGTAGCCCGACTTCGCGAACGGTGTAATCTGATGCTCGTAGCTGTCGGCTGCGTCGTATCCCCACGTGAGCATGATCGTATCGGTCGGGATATCCTTCAGGTGCTCGCGGTGGCGGAGAATAATATCGCCCCACATCATCATCCGTTTGCCGTATTTCTCCTTGAGCAGGTCGTGGACGCGGCGAAGATGCCCTGCGTAAACGCCGCCGACGCCTACCTGCTTAGCCAGCTCTCTCGATGGCCCGGTCCCCAGGCCGTCGGTCTCGTCGCAGCAGACGTTGAAGAACGGGAACGGCAAGTGGGGGATGACCTCGGAGTAGAGATCGTCCAGGAGCTTGTAGCTTTCGTTTTTGACGGGACACAGGATGCCCCCGGTTTCGCGGAGGGGGGCGTATTTCTTGTGCCTGAGGATATCGCTGAAGTGGCCGAATGACTGCTGGTTGCCCAGGATGTCCACGTGAAACCGCCGGCCGTGCTCGACGAGCGCTTTCAGCTCTTCGGCTGTCAGCGAGCCGTCCTTCGGCCCGAGGATGGGATGCTTCTTCCAGATATACTGGTATTCCATGTAGTAGGTGAACAGGTTGAGCTGGAGGAGTGAGCCGAGTTCGAGCTGGCGCGTCAGCATGTCGAGCTTGGTGCTCGGGCCGCGTGTGATGTCGTCCTGGAAGCAGCGCCAGCGGAGGACGGCCAGTCGCGGATCGTCACGCACGGGAGGCTGGTGCCGCGCCGGTTCGCACGGATGAGCTGACATAGGGTCTGAACGCCGTGGAACAGACCCGAGCGAGTACGGGCCGCAACCAGGGCTTC
>JAUWKK010000064.1 GCA_030614245.1 Planctomycetota bacterium
GTACAGCATCCAGTCGTCTTTCTTTGCATTTCGCCCGATCCACTCGAGCGCGATGGGGACGACCTCCTCCGCGCTCTCGCCGCCACTCTTGCCGGTATTGAACATCTCGCGCCATCCTGCGCAGAACCACCACGCCGAATGACGTTCGGCATACGGGCTTACACATACCGGATAGCATCCTGTTTCTCGAAGGCACTCGATGAACCCCGGGCGCTGGAGGCGCGTCGAGAACCCCCGCTCCCGGCCGACAAGCCTCACGTCGGCCGCTGTCCCGCCGTGCCCCCCGGCGCCGGGGTGGATGCCGAACTGCCCGGTGAACATGCTCGCGCGGCTGGGCAGGCATGGGGCGTCCGAGGAATAGCAGCTCTCGAACCGGACGCCCTCCGCCGCAATCCGGTCGATGTTCGGCGTCGTGTCGCGGTGGTATCCGTAACAGCCGAGGTGATCGGCCCTCGTTGTGTCGATGTCCAGGTAGAGAATTCGCATTGCCTGTGGTCCTTTACAGTTCAGAATACTCTTTCGCGAACTCGATCAGTTCGTCGGCATAGGCGAAGGCGAGGCCGGTGACGGTGTCGGCTGCTCCGTAATAGACGGCGATGCGGCCCGTGGGGGCGTCGCAGAGAGCGGCGCAGGGGAAGACGATGTTCGGCACGTCGCCGACGCATTCGTACAGCTCGCGCGGATTGAGGATATCCGGCGCCGCGCGGTATTTCACCTTCCAGGGCTCGTCGATATCGGCGACAGCGACCCCCGCGTGGTAGACGTAGCCGTTGCACGAGGTGAGCACTCCGTGATAGATGACGAGCCAGCCCTCGGTGGTCTCGATGGGGATCGGCCCGGCCCCGATCTTCGTGCTCTGCCAGCCGCCCTTCGTGCCCATCACGTGGCGGTGCCGGCCCCAGTGGATCATATCGGGGCTCTCGCTGCAGAAGATGTCGCCGAATGGAGTATGCCCCCGGTCGCTCGGGCGGCTGTACATCACGAACTTCCCGTCGATTTTCCTCGGGAACAGCACGCCGTTGCGGTTGAACGGCAGGTACGCGTTCTCGAGCTGATGGAACGTCTCGAAGTCGTTCGTCCAGGCGATGCCGATAGTCGGCCCGTGGTATCCGTTGCACCAGGTTACGTAGTAGCGGTCCTCAATCCAGCAGACGCGCGGATCGTATCCGTAGACGAAACAGCCGATCTCGGGATCGTCGCAGTCGAATTCGAGCCGCTCGTCGTCGATCTGCCACTTGATGCCGTCGGTGCTTCTGCCCCGGTGGAGCTGCATCTCGCGGCGCTTGTCGTCGCAGCGGAAGACGCCTCGGAATTCGCCCTCGAAGGGCACCACTGCACTATTGAATATGCTGTTCGACGACGGGATCAGGTCGCGCGGGATGACGGGATTCCCGCTGTATCGCCACATCACATCGTTGCAGCCCTCGGGGCGATCTTGCCAGGGGACGTTCGGCAGAGGCGATCCGATGAGGCAGGACTTGGCTGATGACATAAGTGGGTTCCTTTCGACTACTTCGAGAGCTCTTCCGGTCTTCCTGGGGCGGCAGAAAGAGCAACGGCAGGCACGTGGTTGACATCACTGGCCGCCCTCCATTCGGTGAGGCGCTGCTGCCTGCCCGGATATCCTTGCAATTGCCGGGCGGCGAGTCAAGGCTTTTGCGCTTGATACTCACCGGTGGTATTGCGATCATATCATCTCGGCTCGTTATGCGACACCACCGTGCCCGACCGAGGAGGGACTGAAAATGACGACAAGCCGCCCGGTCAGGGCCATCACTCACGGGCAGAAGTCCCACTGGTTCGGCTACTACGACAAGCTGCAGTTCGACCCGACGGGCCGATACGCCCTGGGGATGGAGGTCGGCTTCGAGCACAGATCGCCCACGGCCGACGACGTGATAGGCATCGGCATGGTCGACCTGCAGAATCATGACCGCTGGATCGAGCTCGGCGAAACGCGCGCCTGGTGCTGGCAGCAGGGCTGCATGCTTCAGTGGCGGCCGGGATCGAAGACCGAAATCCTCTGGAACGACCGCGACGGCGACCATTTCGCCTGTCGTATTCTCGACGTCGAGACGCGGAAGATGCGGACGATTCCATCGCCGATCTACACCGTCAGCCCCGACGGCCGCATTGCGGTGACGCCCGACTTCCGCCGCATCCAGCACATGCGGCCCGGCTACGGATACCCAGGCCCAGCCGATCCGCACAAAGACGAGCTTGCACCCGAGGACTCCGGCATCTGGAGTGTCGACCTCGATACCGGCAAGACGGAGCTGATCATCTCCATCGCCGACGTCGCCAAGCTGCCGTATCCGCGCGGCGACATCACCGAGACGCAGCATTACTTCAATCACCTGCTGTTCAATCCCGATGGCTCGCGGTTCATCTTCCTGCACCGCTGGCTCGGCGAGAAGGGCCGCATGAGCTTCGGCACCCGCATGCTCACGGCAGCGCCCGACGGCTCAGACGTCCGCATAGTCGACGACTACGGCCAGACGTCACACTTCATCTGGCGCGACGAACGCCACATCCTGGCCTGGGCACGGCATCCCTCTCACGATAGCCGATTCTATCTCTACGAAGACGGCACCGACAAGGTCGAGGTCGTGGGGTTGGACGAGATGACGGAGAACGGCCACTGCTCGTATCTGCCCGGCGGAGAGTGGATACTAAACGACACGTATCCCGACGAAGGGCGGATGCAACACGTCTACCTGTATCACGTGAAGACCCGGCGAAAGGTGCCGCTCGGGCAATTCCATACCCCGCCCGAATACACGGGCGAATGGCGGGTCGACACGCATCCTCGGTGCAGTCCGGACGGCAGATGCGTCGTGATCGACTCGGCGCACGAAGGCAACGGCCGGCAGATGTACCTGATTGACGCGAGCGGAATTGCAGACTGACGCCCGCGCCCGGGTGCCACGCCTGCCCGCCTCAGGAGGGGTCAACCGTCCTCGGTTGGCCGTGCCCGCCTGCCCGGCATTATTTCGCCCTTTCAGGGCTTGTGCAATTTGCCGCTCTGGACCCACGGCGTTGCCGTGGGCTGTTCTATTTCGCCCCTTGCGGGGCTACAAGCCGATGCAGATATTCTATCTTATCTGCGTTCATCTGCGTTCATCTGCGGTTTCATTACGATCATGAACGTGCCGCCCCTCCGTTCGCGCAGGGTCACCGCGCGGCACGCTCTACCGGTATGGGTGGCCGATCTCATCGAGCAGCTTCAGGAAGCGCCGGCCGTACTCGACGTAGTTGCTGTACCTGATCTCGTCCGGCGCGGTCACGATTTCATCGTGGAATACGACGGCGAGGTGCGGTTCCATAGAGATACCGCCGTCGTACCCGCCATCGAGGGCGTCCTTCACGATCCGCCGAACGTCGCCGTCACCGTCGCCGGGAAAAGTGTATGTATGCTTGCCCGCTTCGCGATCGAAGATGGCGTCCTTGATATGGATGTATGCCACGTGCTCCTTGACGTGCGAGTAAAACTCCCACGCCGACTGCTTCGGATACGGCTGCGGCTTCGAGCGGTCATCCGAGAAAACCGGATTGCCCGTATCGAATACGAGGTTGAGGCCGGGGACGTTTTCGATCAGCTCGAGCGTATACGGCCAGCCCATGCCGCCGTAGTTCATGCAGTTCTCGTGCACGGGTGTCAAACCCGCATCGAGGAACATCTCTTGCAGTTCGCGGAGCCTTCTGAAGCGCTCCTCCTGCATCTGGTCGTCGGGGCCACGATCTTTCAGCACGGCGAAGCTCATTATGCGGACGAGCTTCGTGCCCAGCCGCTGCATCCTGGGGATGGCTCGTTTGGCCTCCTCAAGTGACGAATCGAACGGCTCGGTGATCTGCTTGCCCCAGTTGGCGATGGCAGAGCCGAAGCAGTTGATCTTCACCCCCGCATCTTCGAGCTTGCCACAGACGATATCGAACTCCTCGTCGGAGATATCGTGTATGTTCTTGCCGTCCACGCTACGGGCCTCGATATTCTCCCAGCCGAGCTCCCTGGTGGCCCTGATCTGCCCGTCGATTCCCGCAGCCCCTTCATCGGCAAAACCGGTTAGATACATAGTCTCTTCCTCGACGCTGTTAGTTATTCCTAAAACGTCCCACTGACGTCCATAACGCCGTCTCAGGGCGCCTTCTTCTTGTAGGTCGAGCTCTCGATCTTCTCCTGGAGCTTCTGATAGTAAAGCTCGTCATCGATCGGCAATTCGACCCAATCGTCGATCCACGTCGACAGCAGCATGGCATTTGCCAGCATCAGGCTGTTGATGCCTTCCCGTCCGTCGGCAATGAGCGGCGCGCCGTTGCGGATGGCATCGATCCAGTTCTTAACCATGCCGATGTGGTCCTCATCGTTGCCGCCAAGAGGTATCTCGCATTTCCAGCATTCGGGCTTGCCGGGAATCTCAGTCAGGCCACGCATGAACTTCCTTGCTGGCACCGTTGACCTCCAGAAGGTCAGTTCGCCGTTTTCGACGACAGCCTTGCCATTGTCGGCGCTGATCTCGAAGCGATTCGTGCCGGGGTTGTCGACAGTTGACGTTACAAAGACACCTGTAGCTCCGTTCTCGTATTCGACGTAGGCCGTCACGTCGTCCTCGACTTCGATATCGTGAAACTTGCCGAACCCGCAGAAGGCTCGGACGCGCTTCGGCATTCCGCAGATCCACTGCCACAGGTCGAGATTGTGCGCCGATTGGTTGAGCAGGACGCCGCCGCCCTCGCCCGCCCACGATGCGCGCCAAGTGCCCGAATCGAAATAGCTCTGGGCACGAAACCACGTCGTGTTGACCATGCTTGTCCGCGTTATCTCGCCCAGTTCGCCTGATTCGACAAGCTCCTTCAGCTTCTTGAACGCCGGACGAGTCCGCCGCTGGAATATGATGGCGAACAGCTTGCCGCTCCCGTCGGCCGCGCCGATCATCTCGCGGACGTGTTTCGTGCAGACTCCGGCGGGCTTCTCCGTCAGCACGTGGAGGCCGAGGTCGAACGCCGCAATCGCGACAGGCGGATGAAAGTAATGCGGCGTGGCGATCAGCACGGCGTCGATTCCGCCCGCGCCGAGCAGCGCGTCGGTGCTCTCGAACATCCGGACGTCATCGCCGAATATCTCTTTCGCGGCCTGAATCCGTTCAGGCCTGGTATCGCAAACCGAAAGAACCCGAGCACCGGGGACTTTTCCTTCCGCTATGGACCTCCCGTAATGTGCCCCCATCCCGCCAAATCCAACTATGCCGACCCGAATGTCACTCAATTCTGTATCTCCTCAAGATAATGCGGTGTCAAATTGCGAAGGTATTGTAGGGGATAGGATTGTATTTGCAAGCCTGCCCATGAAAGCGCGCGGCTGCGTTGTTCCGAGTTGGTTGTGATGAGCGAAGTCGCGCCAGGTCGAAAAAGTATCTTCCCCGCAGGCCTTTACAGTATTTCGCTTGAGGCGGAGATGGAACCACAGATAAACACAGATAAGATGCGGGCCGGCCGTCGAGATCGGCCGTCTTCCCATTATCTGTATTCATCAGGGGTTTCAATGGTTCCCTCCACGCATTCGGCGAGAATCTCACCTTGACTCCGGCCGTGGGTGCCGCTATAATCCGCACAAGCTAATGGCATCACAACAAGGTTTTGCCTCGACGGGAGACGCTCAATGAAACGCTCATGCTCTTTTGTGATCTGCACGCTGATCGCCGCAATGGCACCGGTCGTTCTGTTTGCTGCTTCACTCGACGATCTGGATGCGAAATCTTTTGACGAGCGGAATGCGGCCTTCAAGGCATTCGTCAAGCAGGGCGGCGATGCCGTCCCGACGCTCATCACGCGAGGAACCGACAAGCGCATGCTCGTGCGAATGTACAGCGCGAAGGCGCGCGGCGTCATCGGCGACCCCTCGGCGGTTGATGCGCTTAAGGCGGCGACGACGAAGGACGGCAACCCGGCGATCCGCGCGGAAGCTGCTCTTGCGCTTGGCAGCTTTCACACCGTCGACGTTGCACAGCATCTGCTCGTCGTATCCGGAGCCGTGTCGGATAAGGCCGACGTCTCCCGCTACGTGAGGCTCTGCGCCGCACAGGGCCTGTGCAAGTTCCGCTCGAAGGCAACGATGCCGGCGATTATCGCACTGCTCAAGCACACCGACGACGATATCCCACCGATCGCCGCCAAGACATTGACCGACATCACTTACTTCGATTTTGGCACGGATTACGCCAAGTGGAAGAAGTGGTGGGGCGAGAACAAGGACACATTCAAGCTCACTCAGTCCGCCTACCCGCACGCTCCGCTCGAAAAGGAATAGGCCCGCCGCAGCCATTCGGATTGCGTCGAATCGTATCGACGCTATGTTTGCGCCCGAGGGTCAAATGGAACTGAGCTCGACTCGATCTCCATGGTGCTTGATCGACCGCTGGGCGGCCTCGAGTACGCGGACGACGCTCAGTCCCATGTGTCCGTCCGAGATCGGCCGGCAGCGAGTCTCGACGCACTCTGCGAAATGTTCCGCCTCCACGCGCAGGGCCTCGCCGAACGGCAGCTTCGGCGCGACCATGTCGCCGGTTCGGTAATCGACGTAAACTCTGTACAGCGATTCGACGTCGCCTTCCTTGATGACGATGCCCTTGTCGTAGACTTTCACCTTCTCGCTGGGTTGCATGTCGTCGTAGACGATCATCTTGCTGGTGCCGCCGATGAGGAAATGCCGGACCTTTACCGGCGAGAGCCAGTTGACGTGGAAATGCGCGATCAGGTTGTCTTCGTATTCGAGGTGCAGGTATGCGATGTTCTCGATGTCGTTGCCCGCGTGCGAAGCGCCCACCGCCTGCACGGCGACGGGGTCGCGTTCGAGCAGATGCTGAGTGATCGAGAGATCGTGCGGTGCGAGGTCGTAGATCACGTTGACGTCGGACTGAAATAGGCCGAGGTTGATACGAACCGAATCGATGTAGACGATCTTGCCGAGCTCGCCGGCTTCGACGAGCCGTTTGATCGTCTGCACGGCTCCGGTGTAGAGGAATGTGTGATCGACGGCGATTATGCGGCCTCGGGTCTCGGCCAGATCGATCAGCTCCCGCGCCTCGGCGGATGTCCGCGTGAACGGCTTTTCGACTAGAACGTCCTTACCGGCAAGCAGAGCGGCCCTGGTCAATTCGAAGTGCGTGGATACCGGAGTGGCGATGACTATGGCATCGATTCCGTCCATGTCGAGCATCGCCGCGTAGTCGGTGGTAACAGCTGCGGTGGGGTAGTTTTGCGAGGCGAGAGCCGCGCGCTCCGGGTTCATTTCGCAGATAGCCGCCAACTGGTATTGCGGCAGCGACTGGAAGTTCCTGGCAAGGTTCGGGCCCCAGTATCCGAAGCCGACAAGGCCTATCCCTATCATAGCGGTCTGTCTCCTGCCTGTCCGCCGAGGCTGGAAGTCATCTTGACGGGTCGTATTGTATTCGCTGAGCATAGGCTGGTCAAGGGGCATGACCCCAACGAGCGGGGTCTCTTATGTGCCGCGAGTGTGAGGATGTGTTTAGTGCTCGGGCTGGCGAAGAATTGCGGGCCGTCAGGCGCGAATGTGGGCGTCAGCGTCCGGTACGCCCGGGGGATGCCTCGTCTCTTCGCTGCGAAGCAGCGGAGGCATGTAAGCTGGGGCTTCAGCCCCAGTTGAGGAGCGAAGCAAAACGAGCCGCCCTGAATGGGCGGAGGAAAAGAACATTTCCCGTGCCCCTTCAGGGCACACATATTGTACTGTCTGATTCCTGGGGCTGAAGCCCCAGGCTACACCCCTTGGCCGCTACGCGGCCAAGAATCAGCTTGCATGCGACTCGGGTTGGAAACATCCATTGCCTCTGGATCACGGTTGGCCAGCATACCCCATGACCTGGAGTCATGCCCCTGGTCAAGCATCGGCTGGTCAAGGACAGCCTTGACAAGTCTTGCCGATAGCGATAGTCTCAATGCGGACCGATTAGCATCTCAACCCGAGGAGGAATGCCGATGTCTTGCCGCAAGCTGTCTGTAACTGTAGTTTCCTTGAGCTGTCTGTTTTGTTTGTCGTGCATGTTCTCCAGCGAGATAGCTGGCGACGACCCAAGCTGGAGGCACCTCTTCGACGGCAAGACGCTGAAAGGCTGGGAGGTGGTAGGGGACAATGACTTCCCCGGGCGCGGACAGATTAAGGTTGAGAAGGGCAATCTTGTTATTGGAACGGGTGCCGAAATGACGGGCGTGAGGTACACCGGCGCGTTCCCCAGGAGCAACTACGAGGTTGTAATCGAAGCCATGCGGCAGGACGGCTTCGATTTTTTCTGCGGGACGGTTTTCCCCGTCGGTGCCGAGTACTGTTCGTTCATCAATGGCGGTTGGGGCGATACGGTAGTTGGCCTGTCGAACGTCAACGACATGCCCGCAGTGTCCAATGAGACGACGAAGACGATAGGATTCGAGAATAACAAGTGGTATCGCTTCCGGCTGCGGGTGACCGACGCGAAGATCCAAGTCTGGATCGACAAGGACAAGGTGATCGACCTGCCGAGGAAAGATCGCAGATTCACGATAAGGGCCATACAGGAGCCGCAAAGGCCGTTCGGCATTGCCACGTGGTGCTGTCAGGGCGCCCTGCGCTGCATTAAAGTCCGTGATCTGAGCAAATAGGCCGAAGGCGCAGCTTCAGAAACACCTGTGATGCCCGGTTCTCCGGGGATACTTCAATGAAATGGTCGCTTCAGATATTTCGGATGTTCGGGATTCCGGTGCGCGTGCATATCACTTTTGTGTTGCTGCTGCTTGCTGTGACGTTTCAAGGCAAGCTTCAGGGACTTTCCCACGGGATGCAGTATTACTGGATGGGCGTTGTGTGCGCGGGCTTCCTCTGCGTGCTGGTCCACGAGCTCTCTCACAGCCTGATGGCTCGGCGTTTCGGTGTGAAAGTCGATTCCATAACGCTTCTGCCGATTGGCGGTGTTGCTCAGATGCGATCCATGCCGCGTGAGCCGTGGCAAGAGGTTGTGATAGCGCTCATCGGTCCCGTAACCTGCCTCGGGCTTGCCGCGGTGTTCCTGGCTATGCACGCCGCCCTGGGGGGCACGCCCGTTCAGATCGGCCTGCGTACGCTGATGAAGCCTGGAACGAGTATTACCGAGAACCTCTTCAAGGTGAACATGCTGCTGGCGATGTTCAACGTGCTGCCTGCATTTCCTCTCGATGGCGGGCGGGTGCTGCGGGGGATACTCGCGATTTTCGTCGGGCGCGAGCGAGGCACGCACGCGGCAACGGCCATCGGGCAGTTCTTCGCGATACTGCTCTTTTTCTATGGCGTCTTCGCCAGGTCGCTGATCGCGCTCGTGGGGATGTTCATCTATATGGGAGCCGAGGGCGAGCGGGAGGAGGGGGAATTGCTGGTCGATCTTTCGCACGCGAAAGCCCGGGATGCGATGCTCGCCGCACCGGTGACTTTTTCTCCCGTTACGACTATCGCCGACGCTCTCGATGTCTATCGGCACAGCAGCCAGGAGGACTTCCCCGTGGTCGATGCCGGCAGCGTAGTGGGCATCCTCACCGGCAAGTCTCTGCTCGAGGCAAAAGACACAGCAGCCGGGACGCTTGTGAGCAGTGTGATGGATATGAACGTGGCAGCCGCTGCTGACGACACAAGCCTGGAGGACGTCTACGACAGAATCCAGCAGGAAGACGACACGGTAGTGACGGTGCTCTGCGGCGGAGAGCTCGCGGGGATCATCAACCTCGACCAGATCACGAAGTACGATCAACTTCGGCCCAAGACGGCCCGGCGCTGATCAATCCATTCTCAGATGAAACCGCAGATAACCGCGGATAAACGCAGATACCCATTCTTAATAATCAGCGTTCATCTGTGGTTGCCTTTCTCGAAAGGCGTCTCGCATCGAGATAGGATTGCAGCATCATCTGCGCGGCGACGGCGTCGATGCGCTTCTTGCGGCTTTTCCGGGTCATGTCAGCGTCGATCATCGATCGCTCGGCCTGCACGGTGGTCATTCGTTCATCCCAGAGATCGACGGGTATTTCAGTTCGCCCGGCGAGTTGATCGGCGAACTTCCTGACGGCATCGGCAGCTTGGCCGGGGCTGCCGTCAAGTCGGAAGGGCATGCCGACGACAATCATGCCGACCTGATGTGTCTCCACCCGACTGATGATGTGGTCGATGCCGTCTGCGATGGATTTGATGCGGACAACAGCAAGCGGCGTTGCGATCATTCCCATTTCGTCTGAGACCGCCAGGCCTATGCGAACCGTGCCGTGATCGACTCCGAGGAACTTCATATCGATTGGCAACCGGGCCTCATTTTACCGGACAGAAAAGCAATACACAGATGCAGGGCTGCACAAGAGACACTACGGCGGCTCATGGCTGCTCTTTTCTGAAAACCGCGTACCTTGCACAAAGTACGCGATTCATCTGACACCATAATAATACCCTGTTTCGGGCGAAGTGTCAACTTTTCCGGGATATATAAGTCTGACCCCAGATCGTGGGGTATGCTGGCCAACCGTGCTCCAGAGGCAA
>JAUWKK010000047.1 GCA_030614245.1 Planctomycetota bacterium
CCCGGGGCGTGGCCTCACCGGCCCCAGCCTGCCCGCCCAAGCGCGCCTGCGCGGCAACCATCCCGCAAATGACTAATGCCGGCCCTATGAGAATACGTCTGCTCTCCATGATCGCTCCTGTTGGCCGTTGTGAGCTCGAATGTGGGGGCGGTTCGCGAACCGCCCCGCCTGGATGCTGCCCGCGATGGGTACCGTGTCGTCGTCTTCGCTCTCTTCAAGGTCGGTTACGACCGTCTGCGTCGTGAGCATCATCGATGCGACGCTGGCGGCGTACTGCAAGGCGCAGCGTGCAACCTTCGTGGGATCGATGACGCCCGCCTTGATCATATCGACGTACTCGCCGCTGCCGGCCTCGAAGCCGACGGCGCCGGACCGGGCCTTGAGTTCTTCGACGACTACGTCGCCGTCGCGCCCGGTATTGAGCGCGATCTGGCGAACGGGCTCTTCGAGCGCGCGGGCGACGATATCTACGCCGGCCTTCTCATCGCCGCGCGCCTTGCTGCGTGTGGCCTGGACGGCTCCGATCGCCCTGATGAAAGCGGTGCCGCCGCCGGGGATGATGCCCTCCAGGCTGGCGGCTCGCGTTGCGTTAAGGGCATCCTCGACGCGGTCCTTGCGCTCCTTCATCTCCGCTTCGCTCGCGCCGCCGGCCTTGATGACGGCTACGCCGCCCGACAGCTTCGCGAGGCGTTCCTGGAGCTTCTCGGTGTCGTAGGTCGATGTGCTGACGTCGCTCTGATGGCGCATCTGATCGGTGCGGGCCTTGACGGCGGCCCTGGTGCCCCGCCCGCCGATGAGTGTCGTGTGGTCCTTATCGACCGTGACGTTCTTGACGGTGCCGAGATGCACGAGGGTTACGTTTTCGAGAGTGATGCCGACGTCCTCGGAGATCACCTTGCCGGCCGTGAGGATTGCCATGTCTTCGAGCAGGGCCCTGCGCCGGTCGCCGAAGCCGGGCGCCTTCACGGCGCACGTCAGCATTGCGCCGCGCACCTTGTTCACGACTAGCGCCGCGAGAGCTTCTGCTTCCACGTCCTCAGCGATTAGCAGCAGCGGGCGGCCGGTTGCGACGACCCGCTCGAGCAGCGGGATGAGGTCTTGCAGCTTAGTGATCTTCTTCTCGTGGAACAGGACGTATGCATTTTCGAGTTCGGCGGCCATCGTCTCGGCATTTGTGATGAAATATGGCGAGAGGAATCCGCGGTCGAACTGCATTCCCGGCGTGATTTCGAGGCTCGTATCGAGCGCCTGCGCCTCTTCTACGGTGACGACGCCTTCGGAGCCGACTTTCTTGATGGCGTCTGCGATGATGTCTCCGATCTCTTCGTCGTCGTTGCTTGCGACGGTTGCGACCTGCCGGAGCTTCTCGTGGGCCTTGACGGGCTTTGCGATTTCGTAGAGCTGGTCGACTGCCGCGTCGACCGCCCGGTCGATGCCGCGCTTGACGGCCATGGGATCGGCTCCGGCCGTCACGAGCTTGATGCCTTCCCTGTAGATCGCCAGCGCCAGCACGGTGGCGGTTGTGGTGCCGTCGCCGACGTCGTCATTTATCTTGCTGGCGACCTCGTTGATCATCTTCGCGCCGATATTCTCGAATGGGGCGGGGAGTTCGATTTCTCTGGAAGCGGTGGCCCCGTCCATTGTGACTTTCGGAGCGCCGGGAGCTTCATCGAGGATGACGTTCCTGCCGGTCGGCCCGAGCGTCACGCGGGTCACGTTCACCAGTTGCTCGACGCCCTTGAGCAGCTTGCGTCGCGCGTTTTCATCATAGAGAATTTGCTTGGCCATTCACAGCCTCCTGGATATCGGATATCATGAGCCGGCACGCGGCGGGTGCTATTCGAGAATTGCGAGTATGTCGCTCTCGCGGACGATGCGATGTTCTACGTCGTCGATCTTGACCGTGTCGCCGCCGTACTTGGGGAAGATGACGGTGTCGCCTTTCTTGACGGCGACTGGTGCTCGTTCGCCGGTGTCGAGCGTGCGCCCGGGGCCGACGGCGATGACTTCGCCCTGCTGCGGCTTCTCCTTGGCGGCATCTGGCAGTATGATGCCGCCGGATGTCTTCTCTTCGGCTTCAAGCGGCTTGATGAGTACTCGATCGTCGAGCGGTTCGATTTTCACTGTTCAACCTCCGAATGTATAGAGTCCACGTTGCAGCGGGCGACTTTGGTCTATCACCTGCCCATTCCGCCCATGTCGCCCATACCGTCCATGCCTTCCATGCCGCCCGGCGGGCCATATGGTGCCTTCTTCTCGGGCTTGTCGACGACGGCCGCGTCGGTCGTCAGCAGCAGGCAGGCGACGCTGGCGGCGTTTTCGAGGCAGAGCCTGACGACCTTGCAGGGGTCGATCACACCGGCCTCGACCAGATCGCAGTACTTGTCGCGATCTGCATCGTAGCCTTCGTTCAGCTTGCGTGACAGCACTTCCCTCAGGACGAGCGACCCGACTTTGCCGGCGTTCTGGGCTATCTGCTTGAGCGGGACGACGAGCGCCCTGCGCAGGACGTCTACGCCGATCCTGGCCTCGCCGGTGACGCGGATGCTGTCGAGTGCATCCATCGCGCGGACGAGAGCTGTACCGCCACCTGGCAGTATGCCTTCCTCGATGGCGGCCCTGGTGGCGTGGACGGCGTCTTCGATGCGGGCCTTGATGCTTTTCAGTTCGGCCTCGCTCGCTGCGCCGACGTTGATCTGTGCGACGCCGCCGGACAGCTTCGCCAGGCGTTCCTGCAGCTTCTCGCGGTCGTATTCCGACGTGGTGACCTCGAGTTCGCTGCGAATCTGGTCGATGCGGCCCTTGACGGCTTCCCCGCTGCCTGCGGAGCCTACGAGCACGGTGTTGTCGCCGTCTACTTCCACCTTCCTGGCGTGTCCGAGCACGTCGAGGCCGACGTCGGCGAGCGGCAGGCCGAGGTCCTTGAAGACGGCCCTGGCGCCTGTCAGCACGGCGATATCTTCCATCATCGCTTTGCGTCGGTCGCCGTATGCCGGGGCCTTGACGGCCACGCACGGCAGTACGCCGCGCAGCTTATTGACGACGAGCGTCGCGAGGGCGTCGCCTTCGATGTCTTCGGCGATCATCAGCAGCGGCTTGCCGGTCTCGGCTACCTTCTCGAGCAGCGGGATGACGTCCTGTGCGGCCGTCACCTTGTCTTCGTGTATCAGCACGAGGCAATCGCGCAGTTCAACTTTCATCGTGTCGGGATTCGTGACGAAATGCGGCGAGCGATAGCCGCGGTCGAACTGCATGCCCTCGACGAGTTCGACGTCGGTGTCGAGGGCCTTGCCCTCTTCGACGGTGATGACGCCGTCCTTGCCGACCTTGTCCATCGCATGCGCGATCATCTTGCCGATTTCGGCGTCGTTGTGGGCGGCGAGGGCGGCAACGTTTGCGAGGGCGTCGCGGCCCTTGACGTCGATGGCCATATCGCGGAGTTTCTTCGTGACGGCCTCGACGCCTTTCTGGATGCCCCTGGTGAGCGCCATGGCATCGGTGCCGGCGGTGACGTTCTTGATCCCTTCGAGGAAGATCGCTTCTGCGAGGACGGTAGCGGTGGTCGTGCCGTCTCCGGCGGCGTCGCTGGTCTTCGATGCGACTTCCTTAATCATCTGGACGGCGAGGTCTTCGTACGGGTCCTTCAGATCGATCTCTTCGGCGACGGTGACTCCGTCCTTTGTGACGGTGGGTGAGCCCCAGCCCTTGTCCAGGAGAGCGTTACGTCCGCGTGGGCCGAGCGTTACCTTGACGGCGGCCGCCAGTTTGGTTACGCCGCTCTTGAGTTTCTGACGCAGGTCTTCTTCGAATGATAGCATCTTGGCCATAGGTTCGAGATGTCCCTCCTGTAGGAATCCTGAATGGATTGCTCGATTCGCACGGCATTATAGCAATGAGGTGCGGAACAATCAATAGCGACAACGATTAAAAGAGCCGGCTGCGTTGTTTGGTGCCGCTAGATGTGGGGATGGAAGCAGAGATTAACCCGCCTCAGGAGGGCCTGCTCCACGTAAAGCAGGCGTCGCATCCTCGCTGCGAAGCAGCGGAGGCATATAGGCTGGGGCTTCCAGCCCCAGTTGAGGAACGGAAAAAACCAGCCGCCCTGCAGGGGCGAAGCAAAGGAACATCTGCTGTGTCCCTTCAGGACACAGCTATTATACTGTCTGATTCCTGGGGCTGAAGCCCCAGGCTGTATGTCTTGGCCGCTACGCGGCCAGGAAGCAGCTTGCATGCGATTCTGGTTGAACACATCCATTGCCTTTGGAGCACGGTTGTCCAGCATACCCCACGATCTGGATACAGACTTCCGCGATTCTTGAGTATTGCATAACCCGAGCCCGATCATTATAATGTGCCGTCGGTACGAGACGCACAACAGGAGTGCAATCGATGAGACTTTCTCCGCGAATAGCCGGCATCAGCGAGTCGGCCACTCTTGCGATCACCAGCCGGGCGAACGAGCTGAAGGCCCAGGGCGAGGATATGGTGGTCTTCGGTGTCGGCGAGCCCGATTTCATCACACCCGAGCACATCCGCCAGGCGGCGATCGACGCAATCAATGATGGATACACGAAGTATGCCACACCCGCCTCGGGCATAGCCGAGCTGAAAGCCGCCATCATCGAGAAGCTCAAGAGCGACAACGGTCTCGAATACAAGCCTGCTGAGATCATCGTCTCGTGCGGAGCTAAGCATTCGCTGTACAACGTGATCCTGGCGGCCTGTAGCGAAGGCGACGAAGTGCTGCTGCCGTCGCCGTATTGGGTGTCGTATCCCGAGCAGGTTCGGGCATCGGGGGCGGATGTCGTGGTGATCGATCCCGAGCCGGATTCGGGCTTTCGAGTGACGGCCGGGCAGGTTCGTGCCGCCGCCACGGAGCGCACGAGGGCTCTTATTCTCAATAGCCCATCGAATCCCACCGGGGCCGTCTACACGCCCGAACAGCTCGAGGCGATCGCCGAGGTCTGCGTCGAAAAGGGCATCCTCGTGATCTCGGATGAGGTTTACGAGAACCTGCTCTATGGCGATGCCGTGCATGAGAGCATCGCCGGCTTCGGGCCTGAGATCAAGGCGCTCACGGTGGTGGTCAACGGCGTCTCGAAGACGTACGCGATGACGGGCTGGCGTATAGGCTACGCTGCCGGGCCGCAGGAGATAATCGGCGCTGCTGGCCGCTTGCAGAGCCACAGCACCTCTGGGCCGTGCTCGATCTCGCAGAAAGCCGCAGTGGCCGCACTCACCGGCCCCTTCGAGCCGGTCATCGAGATGGTGAAGGAGTTTACCGCCCGCCGGGAGCTCATCTGCTCGATGCTCGATGAAATCGACGGGATGAAACTCGCCCGGCCCGACGGCGCCTTCTACGTCTTCCCGGATATCTCGGCATTCTTCGGCCGCACCGTCGGCGGCAGGAAGATCGAGTCGGCGATGGACTTCGCGATGATCTGCCTGGAAGATGCGAAGGTGGCGCTCGTTCCCGGTGAACCCTTCGGAGCTCCCAATTGCGTGAGGCTCTCGTATGCCACCTCGCGTGAGATGATCGAAAAAGGCGTACAGAGAATTGCCCGGATGCTTGCTTGAGGAAGAACTATGGATACCGATCCCCTTTCGTCGTCGGAGATGACCCGGCTGAGCAGAATGCTGGCCCTGATATTGCGGCACAAGCCGGAAACCGCGGGTATCGAGCTCGATGAACGCGGCGCGATTGACCTGGACGGTCTCGCTGATGCGCTCGCAGAAATGTCAGGCTGGGAGTTCATAGGGCGCGATCACATCATCGACATGGTCGAGACCGTCGGCCAACGCCGTTTTGCCATCGACCCCGAGGCGAACACGATCCGCGCGCGGTACGGTCACAGCCTGAAGCGCCTCATCAAGTATGACCCGGCGGAACCGCCCGAGAAACTGTATCATGGCTCGGAGTATGATGTCGCCGAAAACATCCTCATTGACGGCCTGCAGCCGATGGGCCGGCAATACGTGCACCTCTCGGTGTCCGAACGCGTGGCTTTCGATATAGGCAGCCGTCGCACCGACGACCCCGCGATCCTCGTGATCGACGCCAAGGCCGCGCACGAGGATGGGCTTCTCTTCTACCCGGCGACCGATGAAATCTGGCTGACCGAAGAAGTGCCAACCAGGTACATCAAGAGGCAGGATGGGGACGAAGAATAGCCGTCGGGGATTTCGAACCCGCCATGTACAAGGCATGCTCGAAGTGCGGCAGCGATGTCGATACCGGGTGGTCGTTCTGTCCTTCCTGCGGGATGAAGCTCGAAGCTCCCGCTCCCGTCAAGCCCAGTTCCATCCAACTGCCCGATGAGATCAGCGGCCCCTGCGCGCTGTTGCGGACGACGTCCAGCGACATTGACGTAGCGCCCGTAGGCAAGCTGATCGCGGCGGCCACCGGACGGCCTCGCCTTCTGGGCTGCCTCTCGCAACGTCATTCCCTGTGATAACATCCGTAATAACCTCCTTATCTTGCTGGCCGCTATCATCCCAAGTTCCTCCTTGACAGGAGTTTCGGAACCAAGCCGAACAGCCATCACGAACGGGGAGTTCTAATTGTCGTCAGGAGGGAATTATAATCGTCGCTCAACACCAATCGAAGGAACAGCGCGAATCGGCAGGCTCCAGCCTGCCAATCATCGATCGCCACCATGGGCTGTCAGGGCAGATCGTAGATGCACTTGCTCGTTGCGGGCGGGTTGAAGTCGGGATGCTCGGACTTCGACGTATCCTCTGCCGAGACCCGCACGCGTGCAACCATCAGCGCGTCCTTATATGTCCAAAGCGCCACGCGGTCGCCGGAGATCGGCTCGGGGTCCAGGTATTCCAATATCAGCTTGTAATCCACAAAGAACCGCAGCTTGGGGCCTTTCCTGTCGATCTTCACGTACCACCACTGGCGGTGCATCGATATCGAGGCCGGCAGGGTCAGCTCCTTCGTGCCGGCGACAATCTTGCCGTTCCGCGTGATGCACGTGAGAGTGTTGCCGTAGCCTCCGAGCATGAAGCCGTAGCCGCTGGTCATGTCGCGCCCGTCGCTGCATATTGTTGCGTTCATGTCGCGTGCGTGCGAGTATCCTCTGCCCCGATTGGAGTCCATCTGCACTGCGGCACAGAACTCGACCGTAACATCACCGCCGAAATGCCCCTTGTGCCAGATGGCCGCGACGCCGGACCGCGATCCGCCCCGGAACCACGACCAGCGCTTGTCGCATTCCCAGCGCTTCGCCACCTCCCACTCGCCGCCGGCCACGCGCCAGTCGCTGGGCGCCTTGCTGAATGTGAAGCTCGATACGTTCGGACAGGTCACCTTCATATCGTCGCGGACGAAAGTCGCGCCGTTCTCGCGAACGGCCATCATCGAGCCGCGCAACGGCGCATCGTCGCGGAAGTGCAGCTTCAGTTCGTTGTCAAGATACCCGAAAACAAACCGCCCGCGGCGGCTCAGCTTCATGTGCTTCGGAATGCTCTCTCCTTCGAGCTTCTTCGTCACGACTTCTTCGCCGGCCCGGAGCAAGCGGAGGATCATCGGGCTCGACTTGACGAGTTGCAGCCGATAGCCGCGATCCGGCTGCGGCCGGTCGGCCGAGCTCAGCAGCGATGCCGTCCATGCTTCCGCCGCGGGCTGCTTGAGCGCAGTATCGAGATCGACGTCTCCGAAGAAGTCGCCGCGATGCCATTGCGTGTTCGAGTCCCCCGCATCGGGGCCGATGAAGCGCGAAGCCAGCCAGTCGCTCTGAGGTGCCGCCCAGCCCTGCATCGAACGCTCTTTCGTGAACACCCTGTTATAAGTGAGCACAGGGCGCGGCGTCTCGGGGAAATCCACCCGAACGTTGTCGAACTTCACCTCGGACGAATCGTTCAGCAGCCCCACCTTGCCGGTCGTTATTGAGGCATCCCAGACCTCGATGAGCGTGCGGTCGGCAGCGGCCACGCGGATGATGCCGTTTGAATACGATGCGCTGAGCCGGAGCATCGGCTTCCTGGCCAGTTCATCTGGCAGCGTCGTCTCAGCCAGGAGTTTCCGTGTGGTTTCGATTATCCGCCCGAGCTTCAGCGTTCCGCCGGCTTCGAGCCTCACCCAGTAGTAGTTGACTTCGTCGAGATAGTGCAGGCAGAGGCCGGCTGCGCCCTTCTTCGGGGGCGTGAGGTCGGCGGCGAGTGTGTAGTCGCGCCAGCGCACGTCGCCTGCGATCACCTTCGCCGGGCCGGTCGATGTTGATGCATAAGCACGCGATCTTCCTTCGCCCGCCAGATGCCATTTCCCGCCGAGCTCCTGCCAGAGAATCGGCTCCCCGGAGAAATCGTCGTCGAGGAACCTCTTGCCGGCCACGTAGACGTCGTCGAACGTCGTTCCGACGGGATCCTCGGTGTAAAGCCCGATCTTGCCGAACGCGAGGTCGCGGTCGTGATGCCGCAGCACCTCGTGTCCGTCGATCAGCACGACGGCGACGCCATCGAGTATCTCGGCGCCGAGCCTGTACCATTGCCGCAGGATGTATCCGCCATCTGCCTGCGCGACGACCGTCTGCTTGCCGTCTCGGCACTTGATGAGTTCCTTCCGGCCCGCCTTGCTGCCGCGCGGGCCCCATCGGAACAGATAGTAGTTCTTCGCATCGCGATAATAGAAGTATATCCCGATGCGCCCGCCCGTGTGCCGGGCGGAGACGTTGAACTCGTAGTCGTCCCACGACCAGCCGCCGCTGACCGAACCGGCCGGTTTCGCCGGCGTGCCCGTGCCGACGTACGAAAACGCATTCGCACTCAGCGCGGGGTTGTCGAGCGTACGGACTTCCCACGTGCCGCCGATATCGACGAAGCTCTTGGCTTCTTCGGAATGCTTCATGAAGTCCGACATGAAATTGACCTTCGCATACGGCTGCCGGGTCAGCCTGGTGACGCTGACACCGCTGCCCTTGACCCCCACGCCGATCTTGCCGCGACTGTAGAGGTCGTCGTATGCCTGCGACACCACGCGCCCGTTGACGACGATCGCCAGGAGCGTCGAGCGCCGCTTGATGACGATCTCCGCCTTGCCGGACTTAGGCAGGCCGTCGGAGCTGCCGCGGCCGATCGGGAAGGCCATTCCGCCTTCGACGCGGAACAACCGCGAGCCGTTCCAACCGATCTCAGCACGGTAGTGTGTCTCGGGGTTTGCGTAATTCAACAGCACGCAGACAGTCGGTTTGCCGCCGTTCTTCTCGCTGTCAGCCTTGAGCCGAAGCTTCAGGTTGAACTCCGAACGCCTCAGCCCCGGGCGGAGCAAGTAGTTCACGCCATCGACCTGAACGGTCTCGCCGGCTTGACACATTGCCGCCAGGAGGAGAAAGTTCGTCGCGGCTGCGAGAAGTCGTCTCATCAAACATATCTCCGGGCCTGAAGGCATCACTTGCCGTCCAACGGTATTATTCCGTCTTGGGGTGCCACGGTCAACGATCTTCCGTTGGCCGTGCCTGGTCCACGTCCAAGCTGTGCTTCACGTGTCTACCCAATTCTATCACGCCTTCCGCGCGGTAACAAACCCTTGCCTGCGGAAGATACGGGCCTTACTATCACTATACGCCGAACATGTGTGTTTCGCAAATGCCGAATATGTATAACTATGTAAGCAACTCGCCCTCTTCTCGAAGATTCTCCTTGTTTACAGTCGCTTGCATGCTACATTATCGGTTGATGGTGAGCTTTGAGTATGTGTTTAGCCGCGCGGAGAGCTCCGAAGGAGCGACGGAGAGACTCTAAAGTTCCCAAGGCTCCTGCGCCCCTTCAGGGCGGCTCGTTTTGCTTCGCTCTTTTACTGGGGCTGAAGCCCCAGCCTATATGCCTGCGCTGCTTCGCAGCGAGGAGCCGACGCCTGCTTTACGTGGGGCAGGCTGGAAAGCCTGCCCCACGTTATGAAAGATGCTTCCCTGCCCGCCTCAGGAGGCGCTAAGAGCTCAGCATGACAGTTTAGGAAATATCTGCGGTCTATCTCTTTCTGGTTCCGCAATGTGCATCGATACCCACGCACATCTTGACGACAGCCGGTTCGACGATGACGTTGCCGACGTAATCGGCCGCGCAGTCGAGGCGGGAGTGAGCCTGATAATCAATCCCGGCTCCGGTCTTCAGGCGTCGCGCCGGGCCGTCGAGCTTGGAGAACGATTTGAATGCGTCCGCGCCGCGGCCGGGATCAGCCCGCATGATATCGACGATCACTCGCCCGACGACTGGCGCCAGCTCGATGAGCTCGCCCGGACGGCGCCCATAGTCGCCATCGGCGAGATCGGCCTCGAATACCATTATTATAAGGATGCCGAGCACAGGAAGCGCCAGCAGGAGGCCTTCCGCAGGCAGCTCGACCTGGCAGACGAGCTCGATCTGCCCGTCATAATCCACTGCCGCGAAGCTCACGCCGATTTGAGGTGCATCCTTTCCGAACGAGCGGCCGGACGCAAGCTCTCCGGCGTGGTACACTGCTTCAGCGGCACAGTAGCCGATGCAGCAGCATACATCCACCTCGGGCTGCTGGTATCATTTACCGGCATCATCACCTTCAAGAAAGCAGAGGGCGTCCGCAAGATCGCCTCGGCCATCGCGAGCGACAACCTTATGCTCGAAACCGATTCGCCGTATATGGCCCCGGAGGGCTATCGCGGCAGACGCTGCGAACCGGCCCACGTCATCGAGGTGGCCGGGAAGCTCGCCGAAATCCACGGCCTGGCGCTTGCCGACATCGGACGCATCACGTCGGGCAACGCCCGGCGGCTCTTCCGCCTCGAAGGGAGCGATGAGAAACCGGCGGTCGTCTATCCCATCCGCGATTCGCTCTACGTGAACCTCACAAATCGCTGCACCAACTGCTGCGTCTTCTGCCCGCGCGAGACCGAGCCGCGCGTCAAGGGCCACTGGCTCGGCCTCGAGCATGAACCGACGTCCGACGAGGTAATCGATGCGATAGGCGATGCATCGAGCTATAATGAGGTGGTATTCTGCGGTTTCGGCGAGCCGACGCTGCGGCTGGAGACGCTGAAGCAGGTCGCGCGCGCGGTCAAGCAGCAGGGGGGCCGCGTCAGGGTCAACACGAACGGCCACGGCTCGATGATCGAGAGCTACGATATCGTGCCCGAGCTGGCCGGGCTGGTCGATACGGTCTCGGTCAGCCTCAACACCGCCGACGAGCAGCAGTACGTCGAGCTCTGCCGCCCGCAGCGCGGGGTGGAAGCGTACAGGGCCATGCTCGATTTCATCGGCCGGGCCGTCGAGCTGCTCCCAGGCGTGTACGTCACGGCGCTCGACTATCCCGGTGTCGACGTCGAAGCCTGTAAGAGCCTCGCGGCCGAACTCGGCGCGCAGTTCCGCTGCCGGAAGTACAGGCATCTGGGGTGAACGGGAGCCGGTTGCGTTGTGCCCGCGGGACCGTGGCATGTTGCGGGCCGTCTCGTATGTGTTCAGCCCGCCGCCCCGTTGGGGCTGGATCTCTTCGTGGGGCAGGCTTTCCAGCCTGCCTGCCTGCGGCATGGCCTGCCGATTCGCGGCATTACTCCGCCCCGTTGGGGCTGGGACTTCACTCATCAACCTTACCCACGGCGTTGCCGTGGGCTATCTTATTTCGCCCCTGACGGGGCTGCAATCCAATGCCGGGTCGCACGGTCAACCGTCCTCGGCTGGCCGTGGTCTTTTTCCTGCCCCTTTACACGTCCAAGCTCTGCTTGAACGTGCCTGCCTGCCCCCTCCATAGGCGGGCGGGTACGGCCTGGCCTGCCGCTACCCGGCACTACTTCGCCCCGCCGGCGGATTAGGGCGGCTTGTAGCCCCGTAAGGGGC
>JAUWKK010000278.1 GCA_030614245.1 Planctomycetota bacterium
AGACCTTGAAGAAGTCCTTGACGTTCTTGACGCCAGCGCCGGCGAGTGCATCGCGCAGGGGCTGACTGTCCTTGCCTGTTGCATAAAGCCTGCTGCGAAGCGCGTGCATCGAGAGGCTGATCGGGCCCCGGCCGGGTTTCGTCGACGACGTGAAGAAGTGCTCGAGCAGGCCGATGCCGTTCTGAATGCCCAAGCGCTCGAGCATCCGGCCGCGTTGGGCGGCCCTTCGAGCCATGAAAGGTTCCCGGCCTTTTTCTCCTTCAGGCGGCGGGCCGGCCTCGGCTGCCTCGAGGTCGGCCTTGACGCGCTCGTCGAGCACGTGCAGCGGCACGCGGTACTCGGCATCGGAGAGCTTCGGCCGCTTGTCGCCGAAGTATGCGAGGCTGAGCTGGTCGAATCCGTAAATGCCCCCTTGCTGCAGGATGCGTCGCACTGCACGCCGCTCGACACGCTTCCGCGCGGCATCCAAATGCACGGTTGCCCATTTGCCTTTATCTGACAGACTGCCGAAGAGCTTGCAGATGAGGTCCTCGGTGCTCGATATGCCCGCGTTCTTCAGTGCGGCGGCACTGTCGGTATTCTTGAATATCTGTTCCGCCTTCCGCATATCGAGATCGACACCGGGGCCGTTGCAGTACTCCCACAGCGAATTGCCGTCCGTGAAGTAGCAGCTCAAGAACGCGTCCGCGTCGAAGATGCCGATGAAGTCGAGCTCCTTGTCGATGCACTCCATGTCGACCCGCTCGGCTATCCGCCTGTAATTCAACTCGATTGGGCCGGTGGAGCCGACCATGAACGATTCCTTGGTCGTAGTGATCCACAATTGCCCCTCGGGGAATACCTCGAGGAACGTCATGTAAAGCCACTTGAGCTCTTCCTCGGTTTGGCTGTGGAGCGGGAACCACTGGTACATTATGCCGCCTTCCTTGAGGCGCTTCTTGCAGATATCGTAGAACTCCCTGCTGTAGAGGTTGACGACGCCGGCCTCGCGTGGCGGCGGCGGTTCCAGAGTGATGATGTCGTATTTCTCGTTGGTGAGCAGCAGGAAGTTGCGTCCGTCACCGCGAATGATGTTGACGTTCTCGCGGTAGAGGGTATCGTTGGGCGGGCGAAATGACTCGTCGCCTCTCGCAGCGGCATCTGCGGCGGTGTACTCGGTTGTAGCGAACAGCCGCGCGGCCCTGAGAACCTCATCGGAGAGTTCAACGGCGTCGAGGTCAATATCGCGCTTGTTGCCGTCCTCGTCGGTGTAAGTGTGATGGGCGAGTGCGCTGGCTGTTATGCCGGTGCCGAAGCAGACCACGGCTCCCTTCTTCATCTCCCTGGCGAGCAGGGCAGGCAGATGGCCCGAGAGCCGCATGTATCGCTCGGCGTAGAAGGGCGAACCTGTGAGCATCGTGCCGTTGACGAACATGTACAACGACCTGCCGCGCGGATTCCTCGGCGTAACGCGCTCTTCGGCCTCGAGCACCGAGACGGTGCCGTCCACGCCGTCGCCAAAATAGACCATCTTGGGGTTCTTGCCCTCGATGGTGCGTTTCACCTTTAGCCGGTCTTCGATGTGATTGCGTACGAAATCACCGCCGCTGAGCGAGAGAGCCAGCACGATGACCGCCATCACGGCAGCGGTCGTCAGCCGGCCGATCTGCTGCCGCCGGACGGTTGACGTGACTATGGCTGCCATTCCGATTGCAATGTTGATAACCAGCATGAACCGCAGCGAGTTGCTCAGGCCCAGCCATGGGACGATGAAGAACCCCGCGCAGAATGCACCCAGGATCGAACCCAACGTGTTGGCCGCGTATATCGTCCCGATGCTCCGCCCCACGCCGCGCAGGGTGCGCGTATAAATCCGGCTGATTATGGGGAAGATCGTCCCGATCAGCGTCGTCGGGATCAGCATAGCCGGCACCGCACTGGCAGCCATCAGGATGAACCATTCCAGCCACGACGGAGCGTTGTACGGCAGAACAATGATGGCGATCGTGTCACGCATACCCATCATGACGTATATTGAGATATATACCGTTGCCGCTATCGCCAACTGGATCACCCCGAAAGCCCACAGCAGGTTCTTGAGACGGTCGACCAGGCGCGCGAACACGTAGCAGCCGATCACCAGCCCCAGCAGGTACACGGTGAGCATCAGGCTGAACGAGTAGGTGAGCGACGTCATGTAATGCGCCAGCACGCGCGTCCAGATGATCTCGTACCCGAGCGCCGCGAAGCCGGACATCCCGAACGCGACGAGGATCAGCGGAAAGACGTATGCCGGATAAGCCTCGCTCGCGGGCGCCTCCGGCAGTGGCTCGGCGGGTTCCTCTTCCCGCTCGGCGGCAGGGATTCGGCTCCTTGCCGTGGCAATGGCGATGACCAGGGCTACTATGCCGATGCCGGCGTTGATTGCCATCGCCGCGAGGTTCGCCCCCCACAGGCCCAACTGGCGGATCAGGAAGAATCCGGCCCAGAAGCATCCGGCGGCCGCGCCGAGCGTGTTGAGGGCGTATAGCAGGCCCACATTCAGTCCGAGCTTCGAGAAGCTCTGAACGACCGCCCGGCACAGCACCGGCAGCGTCGCGCCCATCAGCATAGTCGGCAGCAGCATAACAATAAAAGCGACCGCGAAACGCAGAACTCCTATACTGCCCCAGCCTGCTCCGAAAGTAAGCGTCTGCAGCCAGCCGGTGCATGCGAACATCAGCGCGGCAGTCACGGCGATGCCGAATTCGATAATGCCGAATATCAGCAGGGGCCGGCGGCTGCGTTCAATATACCGGCCGCAGAAGTACGCACCCAGCGCCAGCCCCGAGAGGTAGCTCGTCAGCACCGTCGTCATCGCATAGGACGTGACGCCGAATACGAGCGACAGCTTGCGCAGCCAGACGACCTCGTAGATCAGCCCGCTCACGCCCGAGATCATGCACAGCAGATACACCAGGGCCGCTGTTGCCCCGAGTGGAACCGCACCGGAACGGCCCTCGCGGGCCCCAGCAGCGTCTACCGAAGTTGTAGCCGACATGCCTGTAACCTCCGATTATCTGGAGAAAAAAGGCGAGAAGATGTTTTCACAACACCCCTATTATCCGGTAGAAGTATAGGTGACAAACAGCGTCTTTACAAGTTTCTTAGCCAGGAAGTTCAAGCGTGCCGGCGCCTGGTGTGAGCTACAGCTCTCCCCAGTCGATTTCTCCAGGATATGCAGGGACCGTGTGGAAGGCGAGGCATGCGGGCCAGAGGTTCCCGTTCTCGAGGCGGGAAAGCCCGATGACGAGGTAGGCACATGTGCCGAGGCTGCGCTCGAACTCTTTCAGGGGCATTACGGCTTTTGTCGCCTGATGATTGATGAGGTAGCCTCGGGCAAAACACCGCAGCTTCAGATCATTGCAGATCAATCGCTTGTATTCGGCTCCGTTGTGGACGAAGTCGACCCGCACCGTCAGGTCGTCGCCGACCTGTTCGGCGGATAGTTCGTAGGTTTCGGGCTTGATCAGGCACAGCGAGTTGCTCTTGCCGGCCAGGAGGTCCGGTATGTGCCCGGTGGCCTGTGCGTCGAGGAAGTGGCGGGCCTGATCGTCGTTGAACGCCTGCAGAATCTTCGGCCGCCTGGACGTATCCAGTATCCAATCTTCGATATGCGGCGGCGCCGGGCAAGGCTGCTTCAGCGGCACGCGGGTCAAGTGAAGAGTCTTGAAAAGAACGTCGCGGCCGGGCTTGACGTGCTCGACTGCCAGCGGGAATTGTGTTGCGTGGCTCCCCGCTGAACTCACCGGGCGCACCCAGTTGCCGGTTCTCGGATCGATACCGGCCACTATGACACCGCCGTTCGACTTGCTCGTTGCCAGAATAAGGATATCTTGTGAATCGGGGGGCGAGGGTGACTGCAGCAGCTGCTTCCTCTGCGCACTCAGAGCACGAGTAACCATGTCGACACACAGGGCCGCTCGGGCCCTCACCGCTCGCCAGTATGTATTATGCCATGATTTGCGGGCGAAGTCAATAGGCAGGATTCCCAGCCAGCCTGCCTAGGGCATGGCCTGCCGATTCCCGGCACTATTCCGCCCCGTTGGGGCTGGGACATTATTTGGCATCCTTTACCCACGGCGTTGCCGTGGGCTTTCCTACTATGCCCCTGACGGGGCGGCAAGCCAATGCCGGGTGCCACGGTCATCCACGTCCAAGCTGCCGTTCACGTGTCTACCCTGCCGGTATGGCTTACGGAGCTGGGGGATTATTGGCCAACCTCACCCACGGCGTTGCCGTGGGCTATTGTATTGCGC
>JAUWKK010000094.1 GCA_030614245.1 Planctomycetota bacterium
ATGAGAAAGCACCGTGATTATCACCGCGCCGCCGAATATATTGCCGTAAAGACGAAATGGCAGCGAGATGCTCTTGCCGAGCTCGCCGACCACGTTCAGGGGGGCCATTGCGAGGTTCGGCGTCTGCTTGCGCGCATAGGCGCTATATGCAGCGAGGGCGTACAAGCCTGCGAGGGCGGCCCCCGTTATGATTGCGGCGGCGGGCGAGGTGTCGTAGAATGACGCCGGGATGCCGATCACGAGAGCCAGCCCGGCCAGGGCGACCACGCTCGCCACGATATTGCCCGCCTTGCCCGTGGCGGGTAACGCAGGCTCGAAAAACTCCCACAGCCACGCCTTGAAGCCCTTGATACGAATGGCCGAGACGTGAACTACCACGATGACGAGCACCGCGAGTGCCAGGGGGGTGTTGAGGTCGCGCGTCGGCTCCTCGAGGAAGGGGACCACTCCCATTACGTTGGAAATCCACACGAAGATGAACAGGGTGCCGATGAGTGGGAGGTATTTGCGTCCGCGCTCGCCGAGGGTGGCCTGTGTGAGGCTGTCAAAGGCCGAGACGAAAAGTTCGGCCACGAGTTGCAGCCGGCCCGGCACCATAGTCGCCTTGCGCACCGCTATTACGAAGAATAGCAAGAGCAGCCCTATGGCGACCCATGACATCAGGATCGTCTCGGAATTGAACTCACAGCCCCACAAACGCAACGGGGCCTCTGGAGCGATTTCCATGATATGCCTTATGAAACCGCAGATGCACGCAGATTAACACAGATAGTGATTCTTTCCAATCCACGTTCATCGGCGTTCATCTGTGGTTGCCCTTCTTGTTTCATGCCTTATGAAACCGCTGATTAACACAGATAGTGATTCTTTCTTATCCGCGTTCATCCGCGTTCATCTGTGGTTGCCTTCTTGTTTCATGAGTCCTCAACAGGCGGCGGCTGCGATCTTCCGCGCAGCACGGCGTCTATGCATATCACCACCGTCGTCAGGAACAGCCCCCCCACGGTGGCCCACTGATTGATCTCTTCCCGCCAGAACGCTATAACCAGCACAGCACCAGTCAGGGCGTAAGTTCCAAACCGCCGACGAACCATGTAGCCCTTGGCCTCGCGCGGCGATTTGCCCGCGAACGCCATCAGTGAACCGGCGGAAAACCGGAATCTCAGTAAGCTTCCAGCAAAACCCAGCAGCAATCCCCACGCGACGGGAAGGTTGTCCGGCATTATCAGTGCTGCAAACAAGGCGATGCCGATGCCTATGGCGACCGAACGCCACGTGACCGACCATCGATACGCCTTGAAATCATCCAAGTCTGCCCGCCTCTGGAGGGTTATAAAGGAACAGCCGTCAGCGAACGTGCCGCATTATGCTCTTGTACCCCAACCCGCACGTGCCGACAACACCAGCGAGAGTCCCAATAATCAGGAAGATAAATTTCGTGCCCAGAAGGCTGTCTACATAACAGCCTGCCAGCACGCCGCCGATTATGCACGCAGCGGCCATGAAGCCCAAACTGCCCAGCAGGCCGAGAGTTCTGACAACTTCAGACCTCTTGTCGTCCATTCCAGGCTCCCGCAGTCCCGCTCCATTGCGGGGGCGGGAAGTTTACCCCAATCAAAGAGCCTAAATCAAGGGGAAAAACAGTGCCCCTGAGGGCTTCCAGCTTCCCGATTTCACCGGGAACAACGCCGGCCTACACTAAGTATCAGCCGTAATTGCACTCAGTGCAGCGTTTTCTTGCACTTTTTTCCTGAAACGGATGAGTTCACGCAGGGGTGCTTCAGGTTGCGTCTCGTGTCCGACCTCGTTCAGGCCCGTTCGCTCATCGCAGCTTACTCCTGCGGGATGGCACAGACCCGGCAACAGAGCGGCGGACGCCATCCTCACGCTGCGTCCCCTCTTCGCCGGCTAGAACGAGTACGTCAACTGGCCGAAGCCCCAGTTGGCATCACCGTGGCGGCCGGTGTGATTGATGAACGCTCCCGGGGAAAAATGCCCGAAGCCGACGAAGAATTCCAGATTCTTCCTGAGCTTCCATTTTGCCGTAAGGTCGGTCTCCTGTCCGAGGCTCGAGCCGCTCGTCCCGGAAGTATCACGCCGCTGGGGCCGACCATTGCCATAGTACCACGCGTCGTTGTCCGATGCCAGCCTGAAGAAGTGATAATCGAGGGTGATTTTCAGGTTCTTCACGGGTTTCACACTGAATGTCGCCTGGTAATCCTCGAGATTCATCCAAGATACGAGGTTCATCCTCCCGTAGTAGCAGTCGATGGCGCCAAACACGTTGTCGAAAGTCTCGTGGTCGCCGTCATTCGGGCTCGAATCGCCGCTGGCGTACGAGTATTCGACACCAACTCGAGGTGACCACGGGCCGTCGAATGTGTATCCGGCTCTTGCGTTCAAGCCATAGGCGTCTATGTCATCCCGCCCCCATTCGCCCCGTTGAACTGCTACGGTGCCGCCGTAGTCCCAGTGCTCGCCCAGCGCGCCTGCGAAATGTGTGCCGATGGTATGCGTCTTGCGGTCATCCGTCCCGCTCTCTCCGGCCGTGCTGTCGTGGTCGTCGTAGTGCAGCGCCCAGAAGAAGTCCAACGTCTTCAGAGTCGGCGGCCGTTTCTTCAGTTGGGCATACACGGCAAACATGTCGTAATCGTGGTGATGGTAGTCGCAGGCGTCAGGATCGAATAACACGCGTTGCCCGAAGAGCAGGTCCACTTTCGCATAGTCGGCGTCACAAGTGAGCACGGCGGCATCCCACGCATAGCGTCCGACGTTGCCCCATTCGCGCGGGCCGAAAATCCGATTGTCGCCGTAGCTGATGCTCTGCCTGCCCACTTTGAACCCGAACGGGCTGTCCCCGATGTGCTGCCAGTCCACGTATGCCTCCCGCACGTCGAGTGGATTGTAATACGGAAGCGTAGTTCCCTGGTCGCTGAAGCAGAATCGGGAGTCCTGGAGCATGATCCGGGCGAAGGCGCTCTTGCCGAAGCGATATCGGCCCCAGAGGCGCGCGCGCTGCAGCAGGACGTCGTCTTCGCTTCGCGTGTTGTACCTGCGGACGTCGAAGTTCTGCGCATATTCCCAACGGAGCCGGAGGCTGCCGCCGAAGTCGAGGGCGCCCGATCCGTCCGGGATACCCTTGAGGATGCCTGGCCAGCCCTCGCCGGCCCCGTTCGCATCCTCACCTGCCCCCGAAACCGGGGCAATCAGCCCGAGCAGCATCACGGTACACAGCCAGTGCTTCATCGCCGTTCCTCCTGGCGGTATTCAGATGTCGACTATTGGGACGTGGCGGGCGCGACGGAATCCGGCGGTCAAGTTGCATCCTTGTGAAACACGCGTATGTCGCCGGGCGCGATTCGAGCACAAACGGACGATCCCTCTGTGAGTGTGCCATCGACCGCTGAGCGGGGAGTGTATGCTATCAAAGTAGGCCCTCGGTCCGTCTCGATGGTGATCTCGGCGTGATTCGGCTTCAGGCGCGTTCTAACGATATGCCCCGACAGGCAGTTATTCTCGGATATCGCGGCTCCGGCGGGCAGAATGCTGATCTTCTCCGGGCGGATGGCGACGGTGACGGGGCCGGTTGCCTCCCGTGAGCAATCCAGCGTGTGTTCTCCGCCCAAAGCGAGCACGCAGCCACCGCTGCAGGCTTCCGCCCGTGCGTCCAGGATGTTGCGCGTGCGCGTGAACCGTGCGACGAACGGGCTGGCCGGTTCAGATAGAATCTCGTCAATCGTGCCGGTCTGCACGACGGTGCCTGCGTTGAGAATGGCAATACGGTCGGCGACGTCGGACGCCTCCTCGAAGTTGTGGCACACCTGCAGGAAAGTGCCGCCGACCGCGTCGTGGATACGCCGGAGTTCCGCTGAAAGCTCCGAACGTGTATTCTCGTCGAGCGCGCTCAACGGCTCATCCAGCAAGAGTATCCTCGGCTCGGTGACGAGGGCTCTTCCCAGAGCCGTGCGCTGCATCTCACCACCGCTAAGGTTCAGCGGCAGGCGGCTCCGCAAGTGCGATACGTTCAGCAGGTCCATCATCGGCTCAACCTTCGCGGCAATCGCGTCCCTGGGCATTTTCCGAGTGGCCAACCCGTAGGCGATGTTGTTGTATACCGTGAGATTTGGAAACAGAGCGTAATCCTGCGGCACGTACCCCATGTTGCGTTCCTCGATGTACAGCGCCGTCACGTCCTGTCCGTCTACGAGGATCGAGCCGTGATTCTGGCGATAGATGCCCACGATGCACTCGATCACCACCGTCTTGCCCACGCCCGTCTCGCCCAGCAGGACCATGTACTCGCCGTCGTGGACGGTAAGGTTGACATCGTGTAAATGGAACTCGCCGAGAGTGATGCCAAGGTTCCGTATCTCAATCATGTTTCACCGTGCTCAGGCCTCAGACTACAGACTTCAGACTTCAGGGTTGCCTTTCTGAGCTTCTTCCTGGAGCCTGGAGCCTGAAGCCTGGGGACTCAAGTTCTATTTGCACCTTTACTCGATGCAGGATACGTCGGGTGCCACGGTCAACGGTCTTCCGTTGGCCGTGCTCGGTCCACGTCCAAGCTATGCCTCACGTGTCTACCCTACCAGATGTATCCTTTTCCGCCGATTTTGTGCAGCACGTAAACCGAGAGCGCGCTTATCATAACCAGGACGAAACCGATGGCGAAACCGTATTCGACATTGCCGTATTCTATCTGGGCCCACATGTTGACGGCCAGCGGGTCGGCCTTGTGCAGATGAAGCGCCCGGATGATCGGGCTGAAAAGCTCGGGGCTGAACTGCTCGAACGTGCTGCAAAAAGTCAACACGCCGCCGAACTCCGCAGCCGCGCGCGTCCATGCGAGTATCAACCCGGCAAAGATGCCCGCGCGTGCGCTCGGGAGCGTGACAGTCCGGAAGCTGCGCCAGGGCGATGCTCCAAGAGAACGGGCAACGTGCTCGAAGCGCGGCTTCACCCCGTCGAAAGCCGCCCGCCACGCACTCATTCCCATCGCCAGAGACAGCACCAACTGCACCACGACAATACCCGGCACCGAAAGCGGCACGTGAATGCCCCACCCGTCCAGAATGTCGTGCAGCGGGCCATACTGGAACATCACAACCAGGCACAAGCCCACCGAAGATGCCGGCAACACGATGACCGATGAGAACAACACGTCGATGACAGCACGTCCGGGAATCTTGTAACGCGAGAGCGCATAGGCCGCCGGAATGCCCAGAATAGCCGCGATCAGCGTCGTGACGGTCGCGGAAACGACTGTAAGATTGACCGAACGCCAGAACGATGGGAATCGCCAGCAGCCGCCGGCAAACTCTTTCGTCGGCTCGTCGCTCCGCCAGGCGTCCATCGCCTCGGTCCTGACCGTATCTTCCCTCGGAAAGAGCTGATCGACGTTGCTCAGGAACAGCCAGCATACCGCCAGCATCAGCATCACCGTAATGAAGTAGAAGATCGCCGTGAATATCACCGCCCGCGAGCGCATGCCGGTAGCTCGCCCGTTGTGAACGCCGATGGCGGTGTTGTCGTTGCTGCTGTTCATGACTTCGGTCGGTCCTGCCTTTCGTCCTCTACCACAGGTAGCTCTTGCCCGCGATGATGCGCACGGCGGCCATCGACGCGACGGCCAGCAGAATGCAGGCGATGCTGTATGATGCGACCCAGCCCATCATGCCGCCATTCCAGTCCAGATAGACGGCGAAGGGCATCACGTCGGTCTCGGCCTCGGTTCCGCCGACGAACAGCATCAGGGCCTCCCATTCGGCGGCGGCTCGGGCCCACACGACGATCGTGCTGGCGATTATGCCGCGCTTCGCCAGCGGGAGCGTCAATTTCCAGAACGTCCGAGGCAGCGAAGCCCCGAGTGAACGAGACACCTGCTCGAAATGCGGATTCACACCGTCGAAACTCGATTTCATCAGACGCGCACAGAACGACACGGTCACAACGAACTGCACGAGTATGACGCCGTTCGTGTTGTGAGCGAAGCTGATGCCGATCATCTCGCACAACGGCTTGACCGGCCAGCCGTGCATCACCCCGAAGAGGAACACCCCCACAGCGGCAGGCGGCACCATCACGGGCAGATCGATCAGCGTGCGCGTCAAATTCGGCCAGGGGAACCGAAAGCGCGAGAGAGCATACCCGGCGGGGATGCCCACCAGCAATGACAGCATCGTCGATATGCTCGCCGTCTTAACCGTCAGCCAGAAACGCGACGACATCCGCCCACTTGTAAAGAACCAGAGGATATCATGGATGCCACGGCGCAGGTCTTTCAATAGCTGAGCCACGCTCGAGAAGGATGCCTCGTCGATGCCCGTCAGATACACCACATTGCTGACGACGAGCAGCAGGTAGGCTGAGAGAATCAACAACACCGCGATCAAACAGATGACAGGCCAGACAGATCGTGTGCCCCGCTTCGGCGGCGTTGCTCGTGTTGAAACTGTCTGTCTCGCTGATTCAGACATAGCGCGCGCCTCTGCTAATCCGCCGCTGCACGTACCTATCTTGTGCCCGCGCGTTTCGTTGCCCGTTGGCGTCGCACTTCCCCGACCAGATGCCCGCACGTCTCGGCGTTCACCGGGATATTCTCGTCCTTGCAGACCTTCGCCGCCTGGACGAGCCACTTGCAGTCATCCCTAGATGCCATCCCACCGTCGAGACAGAAACCCTGCTCGTCGAGCGGCCCCGGATCGGTCACGTATGCATGACTGCGGAATATCTTACTGCCCTCTTCGGACAGCATGAACTCTTTGAGTTGTCGGGCAAGTTCGGGGTGCTTCGAGAACTTCAGCACGCCGACGGGCAGCCGCACGAGGCCGCGATATCGCGGCTCTATCGGTATGATCTCGATGTCGCGCAGATACAGAACGGCCGTGCTCGACCAGATGAGCGACGCGTCGACCTCGCGATGCTGGATGGCGCTCGCCGTCTCGGCGATGCACTTGGCCGATTGCACCTGGTTCTTCTTCACCTGCTCCCAGATGCCGGCTTTCCTGAATGTCTTCTCGTCCCAGATGCCGATCGCGCAAGCCTTGGGGTTCCCCAGGCCGACGCGTATCCCCGGCTTCGCGAAATCCTCGAGCTCTTGGATATTCTTCGGATTGCCTCTCGGGGTGGCGATGACCACCATGAAATGCGCGGCTATGTCGGTCTTCGGGTCGTAGTCGGTGATGAAGCCCCGCTCGACCGCCTGCAGGAAATAGAACTCCTCGCCGGGCATGAAGAGATCGCCCTCGCGGGAACGCTCGAGATCGGCGATAAAGTAGCCCGAACCCTTGTACGCGAAGTTGAGCCTGGCGTTCGGGTGGCGCGCCAGGAAGACGTCTTTGATTTCGTTCAGCGAAGACCGCTGCCCAACGCCCGCGTGAAACAGCATCACGTTTCCGCTATCACCGCATCCGGTGGCAGCGAGCATCAGGGCGGTGGCGAGGAAACAACTCAACGCTCTCAGCATGCATTCACCTCCTCGTATATGCGCCGCAATCTAACCGTCTATATGTAGCGTGAACTTGCGCCGCGGGAACACGGCGGGGGTTACGGCAGCTTCGTCCCCTTCGACCGAGGCAAGCTGCGCTTGTGACAACCGCAAAGAGTGTGCCACAGTGCGAATCTCTTCTGACGAAAGCCCTGCGAGATCAGATTGTAACTGCTTGTAAGACGGCCTCGTAAGTGCCTGTCATTTCAAGGGAACAGCAGCATATCAAGCGTCGTGAGGTAGTGCCATTTTGGCACGTGGGAGCGTTTCCGGTGGCCGGGCGTGCCATTCTGGCACTTGTCAGATGGCGAACCAGAATTCATTGATCAATAACCAGATTGCCTTGCTTTGGGGGGCACTGCGCCATCAGCGCGAAGCCGCCAGGGCCAATGCTTTGCCGAACTCTCGCAACGCCGCACGGGCGTTTTCCGATGCCATCGGGCCTGTGATGACGCTGAACGGCACGCCGGCGCGGACGACGATGCCATCCCGAACGATTACGCCGCCCGCCCCACGGAGGCTCTTCTCGATGGCGCGGACCGTTCGATGCCCACCGTAAGCGCAGTTGACGGCAAACGCCCCGACCTGCTTGCCCTCGAGGGTGGATGAGCCGAGCCGCCTCAGGATGGCGCGGACGGGCCCCGACAGGCCGCCTCCTATTGCCAGGGAACCGGCGTGGCACGGGCTGCCGACGGCTACGATGGCCACATCGGCGACGTCCCAGCTCTGCATGTCGCCGGCCGCCACGAGACGAGGCACGACCCCCTCGCTTTGCATTCCTTCTGCGATATCATCAGCGGCGCGCCGGGTGTGACCCGTCCTTGTGTGGTATACGATTAAAGCGTTCATTCATGTTGCCTTTTTGTAATGTGATTGCCTGTGGATGCTGTGATACGGTCTGGTTGTAGGGGCGGTTAGCGAACCGCCCCCACGTCGGCCGCCCGTATCGAGTATTTCGCCGATGAGCTTTTTCCAGCGGGCCAGTGTTGTCTCGTTGACGGTGTAATGCACGTAGTAGCCCCGCTTGCTGGCCGTCACGAGTTCGGCGTCCCGCAGAATCCTAAGATGCTGCGATACAGCGGCGGGTGTTACGTGCAGACGACCGGCGATAGCATTGACACAGAGCGCCCCGTCGATTAGCATAAGCACGATGCGCAAACGAGTCTCAACCGACAGCACCTTGCATATCCTGGCAAGTTTCCGGGCGTTGGGCATCAGCCGCTCCATTAAAGTGTCTGCATAAATACTATCGCGGAGCCATGGCTTTGTCAAGCTGCAATGCGGGCGGGAGTATGACCCCAACTAATGGGGTATCTTGTGTGCCGCGAATGTGAGGATGTGTTTAATGCTCGGGCTGGCGAAGAATTGCTGGCCGTCAGGCGCGAATGCGCGCCTCAGCTTTCGGTACGCCCGGGAGGGGCCTTGTCTCTTCGCTGCGGAGCCGCTGAGAGCCGGGGGGCATATAGCCTGGGGCTTTGAG
>JAUWKK010000336.1 GCA_030614245.1 Planctomycetota bacterium
CACGGGCAAGGTAAATGAGCAGCAGTACGACGCATGCGGCGGCGTAGACGGCGATTCGTCCGAGTCGCATGGGCCTGCCCAGCGCCAGGCGTGGCTCGGGGATGCTCGTGCCGAAGCGCGGACGACGCTTGCGCCTGCGCTCCCTGCCAGAAGGGGCGTGGGCCGCGACCGGCTCCAGGGGCACGGCGCGCAGCTTGGCGCGGCTGACTATCCGCTCGGCAAAGCCGTCCGACGGTTCAATCGAGCCGACCGAAGCGACGAGCTGGGTCACTTTGCGCATCTGCTCCAACTGCATCGTGCAGCTTTCGCACTCGGCGAGGTGCTGCTCCACTTCCCGCCGGTCGGCGTCGACCAACTCACCGAGCATGTAATCGGTCAGCCGTTCGTCATCGAATGGGCAGTTGGTCGAAGGTTCCATCCTCAATCCATCCTATGTGTTCAGGCCTCTAAGAAGGCTCTGCAGCTTGCGAATGGCGGCGTGCATCCGCGACCGCACGGTTCCAACGGGGATATCGAGCGTCTCGGCGACCTCGCTGTACTTGAGCCCCTGATGCTTTGCAAGCACAAAGACCATCCGCTGTTCGGCGGGCAACCGTTCGAGAGCCGCTTTCACATGCTCCATAGCTTCCCGCGCTCGCAGGCCGTCATCGACCGCCGGATCGTGCTGTGGTACGCGTGAGCGGAGCTCGAGCTGATCGACTCGTGCTCCATCGTGCGATTCCGCTTCCAGCGATATCGGCCGCGGCCTGTTCTTGTGAGCCCGGACGTAATCGATCCACAAGTTCCGGGCGATCCGATACATATATGTGCTGAACTTCGCGGACACAACGTACTTATGACTATGGGCGAACACGCGGCAGAAGACCTCCTGGCAGAGGTCCTCAGCCAGGAAGCGATCCCAGCAATACTGGTAGAAAAAGTTGAGCAGACCCTGTTGATGTCGCTCGACCAGTTCCGAAAACACCTCGTCCTTGCCATTCCTCTGGAACTCCAGCATCAGATCTTCATCTGACATTGACATCCGAGGTCTCATTTATACAAACGCAGCCCAAGCAAAAAGTTCGATACTTTCCGCTTCGACGGGAGCAATCCGAAGGCTTTACATTTCTTAACGCCACAACTATAGTTCCAGCACGTCGTAAAGTCAATGGTCTTATATAGGTCGATATCACTCACACTGGCGGGGTGGTCGCGGGATTTCGTGCATTTATTGCACCCATATCCCGAGAATCGCATGGTTTCTACGGCAGGGGCCCGGTTGCGTCGACATCCCCCGGCTCGCCGCGTGTTGGCTGGCCCGCCTCGAATGCGTTTAGCGGCCCATGGCATGTCCGCCGCCCCAACCATAACATGAGGCGGGCAGGCCTGGAAAGGCTGCACCACATGCCGAAGATTCTTCGCTTCGCTCCCTCCGCAGGCGGGCAGGCGGAATGACATGAAAACAGCACTCCACTCGCGGCAGCATGTTCAGCATATATCGCTCCTGTTAGTAACAGGTCTTGAAGATGCAATCTACCGTAAAAGGGTGCAATTGCATGTGTCCAAACCTTGACAGCGCTGAACGCTTAGATATAATAGCTTGCAGAGGGGGCTTATGTAAGGACCGTGGGCATCGCGAGGAACCACATCCGCCCGCCGCAAGTCGTCCTTCGTCTGCCACTCATCGGCCACCGGCGAGTGCCGGCTGTTAACACCCGAGGAGAGCTCAATGCAACAACGACGGAAGCTATTGGGCACACTGCTTCAGGAAATGGAAGTGATTGACGCCCAGCAGCTCCAGGAAGCGCTCGATCTGCAGCGCCAGACGGGCCAGCGGATAGGCGAAGCGCTTCTGGAACTGGGCTACAGCTCTTCAGAAGAAGTCTGTCGCGCTCTGGCACAGCAGTTCGGCCTGAGGTTTGTCGACCCGGCCACGCTCGAGATCTCACCTGAGGTGCGCGATACGATCAAGAAGGAACTCGCCCGCGAGCATAAGGTCATTCCTATCAGCAAGGACAACGGCAACATCACCATTGCCACATCGGACCCGCTGGACCTTTACGCTCTCGACAACGTGCGTTTCGCGACGAACGGCGAGGTCGACTGCGTGCTTGCGAGCCGCGAGTCGATCGAGCGCGCCATCGCCAAGAACTACGGCCTCGAGGAAGGCGCCGTTGAGGACATGCTGGCCGAGTTCGGGGAAGAGGCCAAAGTCGACTACGAGGAAGAGGCCGTCACGGTAGCGGTGGGCGAAGAGGACCTCGACGCCGATGATGCGCCGGTTATCAAGCTTGTGAACGTCATCATCACAGAAGCGGTCAAGGCGCGCGCGAGCGACGTTCACATCGAGCCGATGGAAGACCGGCTGCGCATCCGGTATCGCGTAGACGGCATCTGCTTCGAGGTCGAGTCGCCCCCCAAGCGGCTGCAGGCGGCGATCATCACGCGGGCCAAGCTGATGGCGCACATCGATATCGCGGAGAAGCGCAAGCCGCAGGACGGTCGCATCCGGATGAAATGTCTCGGCCGCGACCTCGACCTGCGCGTCTCCTGCCTGCCGGCCACGCACGGCGAATCGGTCGTCATGCGTATCCTCGACAAGGCCTCGGTGCTCTACGGCATCCAGGAACTCGGGTTCATGGATGACGACTACAAGCACTTCAAGGACATCATCCGCCGGCCCAACGGGATATTCCTCGTGACGGGGCCGACGGGTTCGGGCAAGACGACGACGCTGTATGCAGCTCTGCAGGAGCTGAACACTCCCGACCGCAAGATCATCTCGGCCGAAGAGCCCGTCGAGTATAACATCACGGGCATTAACCAGTCCGAAGTGAAATCCGGGATCGGGATGACATTCCCCCGCATTCTTCGAGCGATGATGCGGCAGGCGCCGAATGTGATTCTCGTCGGTGAGATTCGAGACCGCGAGACGGCCGAGATCGCCATCGCAGCGGCGCTGACGGGCCACCTGGTATTCTCGACCCTTCATACGAATGACGCGCCCAGCGCGATCACGCGTCTGATCGACATCGGTGTGGCACCGTTCCTCGTGGCTTCCTCGATCCAGGCGATAATGGCCCAGCGGCTCTTACGGACGATCTGCAAGAACTGCAAGACCCCGCGCGACTACAAGCCGCACGAGCTCGCGTGGGTAGGGCGGCGCCCCGAGCACTGCGCCGGGGTCACCTTCTATGAAGGCGCCGGCTGCGATGAATGCGTGAATACCGGCTATCGCGGGCGACTGGGCATATTCGAGATGATGGAGCTCAACAGCGAGCTGCGCGAGATGGCATTCCGCAGGCTGGGCGCCAACCAGATTCGCGAGCAGGCGCAAATCAGCGGGATGCGGTCACTGCAGCAGGACGGCGTCCGAAAGATTCTCGCCGGCCACAC
>JAUWKK010000293.1 GCA_030614245.1 Planctomycetota bacterium
AGGGTAGACACGTGAAGCAGAGCTTAGACGTGGATAAGACACGGCCAACCGAGGACGGTTGACCGTGCCACCCGGCATTGATTTGCAGCCCCGTAAGGGGCGAAATAAAATAGCCCACGGCAACATGGCCCTAGGGCCAGGTGGGTCCAGAGCGACAAATTGCACAAGCCCTGAAAGGGCGGAATAACGTCGGGTATCGGCAGGCCATGCCATAGGCAGGCAGGCTGGAAAGCCTGCCCCGCGCAAGAGACCGAAGACGAACGGGGCGGGGCCTATTCCGTGCCCTTGTTGGCAGGAGCGGCGGTGAATTGCAGCAATATGATGCGCAGGCGGACGGTTTCGGTGCCATTCCGGTGACGGAGACTCCGCTTCTCCGGCTTGAGTGCGGGCACCGGCACGTCACCGGCGAGCTTCACCCCTGGCACATCGCCAAGCGCCTTCACAACGGTGCTGACCGCTGACGCCGGCAGTTCGACGTCAAATCGAACCTCGCCCTCGGCAACGGAGACCCGTGACTGGGCATTGCCGGCGGCGAGTATCTGTTTGACGGCGTCGGCAGCCTCGGTAAGTTGCGCGGCCGTCAGCCTGATTACAGGCGGGGCAGCCTCTCGTGGTTTCCTGGCCGGTGCCGGGGCGCCTGGGGCGAGCTCCCTCGGGGCCGTCCTCTCAGCAGGAGGCGTGGGCTTAGCGAGGCGGGCCGCATCGGGCTGCGTAGCCAACGCGCCGAAAGTCTTCTCGTTCCTGCTGCCTTCCGAGGGAGTTGCCTGTTGTTTGGTCCTGCCGAGCTGCTTGAGGGCGGCAGCCTCATCCGCCGGCGCCTCTTCTGTTTCCACCGGTGGGGTTGGTGCTTTCTTCATCGCCCTCGCAGCCTCCGGTCGGCCCGGCGGCGCGTCTTCGGCTTCCGTCAGCTTGGCCGTTTCGTCTTTGAGGGAGATCGACTTCTTCTTGAGTTTCGGGTCTTCAGCGAGCGCCCCTTCAGGGGCCTCGGATTTCTCGGCGTCACGAGCGGCCGAATCTGCGGGAGCCGGGGCGGCAGGCACAGGCGCGTCGTTGCGCATCGGCATCCGGCGAACTTGCCGCACTATGCCGAAGGCGAGCACGACAATAGCGGCCGCGGCGAGCGCTCTGAGCATCCGCAGCCGGAGCGGGCGCACCTTTGCGCGTGCGGGAATGCTCGCGAGTATCCGGCTGCTGAGTTCCTCCGGCGCGGGCACGGTCGGCAGGCTCTTCACGGCGGCGACGGTCCTGCGCAAGCCCTCGAGTTCATCCCGGCACGCCTCACAACCTGCCAGATGCCCCTCGAGCGTGCGCTTCGACTGCTCGTCGAGTTCGCCGTCGATGTATTCGCTCAGTTGTTCGCAAGCCTGTTTGCAGTTCATTGTGCTGGCCGCTCTTTCAAAGTCAGTTCCGTTGGTGGGAAACCCGTATCCCCTCTATTCTACAAGAGTTGTCAGTCGTTCTCTCAACTTCAGACGTGCCCGGTGGAGCCTTGATTTGACGGTGCCTCTGGGGCATCCTACGATCTGCGCGATCTGCTCGTAATCGAAGCCTTCGACGTCCTTGAGCACGACAACGATCCGATGGTCCTCGTCCAGCTCGGCGATGGCCTGCTCTATCCGCCGGCCGAGTTCAGCCTGCTGGGCCAGGACATCCGGCTCGGGTCGCCCGTCGTCCGGGTCGACCACGGCCGAGCCATCTCTGCCGCCCAGCGGGATTTTTTTCGACTCTTTCCGGACAGCGTCGCGGCGGTGTTTCGAGATCACCGTATTGACGGCTATCTGGTAGAGCCACGTATAGATGGCTGAGCCGCCGCGGAAGCTGCCGATAGCCCTGTACGCCTTCAGGAACGTCTCCTGGACGATGTCCGCCGCATCCTCCCGCCGGCCGGTCATGCGGTAGACGGCGTTGTAAAGGCCGTCCTGATACTTGATGACCAGCCGGCCGAAAGCCTCGCGGTCGCCCTTCTGAGAGAGCCTGATCGTGGCGGCATCGTCAAGGTTAGTATCGTCGGCTTTCAACAGCCTTTCCACCCTATTAGACGCGAGCAACCTGGAGAAGTTCCGGGAGATTCGGCTCCTGGGGAGCATTCCGGTGGCGGCGCGGGCCGCAGAACGGCCACAATTCGCTATAGGTCAACTATTTACAGCGAACGCATACTGCCGCCTGACAGTGATTATACACTGCGAGTGCAGAGTTGCAAGCATTTTGGGGAATTGGGAGCTTGAGGCGGGGATGGAACCACAGATGAACACCCCTGTGGAAGGAATGGAACCGTAGATGAACGCGCCCAGTGGAAGGAATGAAACCACAGATAAACACAGATGAACGCAGATAGGATGGAATATCTGAATTGGCTTGCAGCCCCAACGGGGCGAAATAGAACAGCCCACGGCAACGCCGTGGGTAAGGTTGACGAGTGAAATCCCAGCCCTGAAGGGGCGGAGCGGGCCCGCAACATGCAACGGTGCCGGGCGGGCAACACAACCGGCTCGGGAATGGGTCTGGGCTTCCGGGGCCGTCTTCCGCCCTCGGCCTGCATGAATCAGCTCGCCCCGGGCCGTCATGGTCTGGGGCGAGCCGTCGATCGCCAGCAGCGTGAACGAACACCGCGCACTTCGGTCCGCTTGCGCTGCACGGGTTCCTCATTCCGAGGAACGGCGTCGAGAGGGTCAAACTATACGGGCATTGGGGCCGTCAGTATGCTGATGCCCGCCTATTCACGCACGGTTACCTTGCTGTGTTTTCTCACCAGCAGGTTGTAGACTTCTTCTACATCCTTGTTGAGCATGCGCACGCAGCCGTTTGACGAGTATTTGCCGATACTCTCGGGTTCTATGGTGCCGTGGATGCCGAACTTCTCCTTGAGGCCGAGCCAGCGGGAGCCGAGGATGTTCTCCGGAGCACCCGCCGGAATGACACCCTCACGGGTGTACCAATCCGGGTTGACCAGCTTGGTCGTCACGAAGAACGAGCCGACCCGGGTGGAGTTGTCCTTGCCCAGCCCCACTGCATACTGTTTGAAGAACTTGCCGCCGTGCATGACGGTCAGCGTCAGGTCGGATTTGTCGACGACCGCGGCAAACGGGCCGTTAATGACCTTCAACTGATCACCGATGCGGATTAGATCGGTCTTAAGGTTGTTGATCTTCTTCAGCAGGGGAGCGGTGATCTTGTATTTTTTCGCGATTTTGTGGAGGCTGTCGCCCGCCTTGACGGCATAAGTGAGCGTATCGGGGCCCTGGGCGGGCGTCATCAGGATGTCGTTGGATATCTTGGTGAGCCGGTCGCGTATCATCTGTTCCTGAGCGGCCGACCAGTTGCCCTTGAGCGCGCGGTTGTAGTAATCGCGGGCCTTCATGACTTTCTTCTTCTGCTGCTGATAATAGGCCGCAAGCTTCAGGGCGGCCTTGGCCGCCGGCTGGCTGTCCGGCTCCATTTGAATAACGCTCTCATACACCGTAACCGCCGCGGCGGCTCCCTGTTCTTTTTCGACCGCGACTGCCCGATCGTAGCCGTCGGCTGCCCTCAGCGGGGCGGGTTCAGGCTCGGGTGCCGGTTCAGGCTTGCTCGGTACGGGCTCCGGCACCGGAATCACCGCAGCAACAGGCTCTCCATCAGGATCCCGGCCCGTATCATCTGACTTGAAGAGATTCATCACCCCATAAGTCACAACGCCGATCACGGCAACGATCACCAGCCACGGCAACAGTTTTTTCATGGCAAATCCCTCTCGTTTTTTCTGACGGGGGCAGTTTGCCCCGCATCAATGACAAAGCTCCGGGCGCGGACCGGAACCCCTGAACATTTACAAAGATATATCGTCAACATTTGCAAATTTCTTAAGGGCGGGCGGACAAGAGAAAGATCGGAGAACCGCAAAGGGCCGGGGGAAGGCCGCGCGAGCGGATGGGCCTGCACCTCGGGACAGGATAGCAGATGAACGCAGATGAACGCAGATGAACGCAGATAAGATGGAATATCTGTGTTCGCTTGCAGCCCCGTTAGGGGCGAGGTAAGATAGCCCACGGCAACGCCGTGGGAATTCGGACGGTCTCAAGGATGCAAGCCCTCAAAGGGCGAAATAATGCCGGGCCCCGG
>JAUWKK010000253.1 GCA_030614245.1 Planctomycetota bacterium
AGGGGCGGCGGAAAAAAGAGCAGGGGCCGTGCCCCTCCAGGGCACAGATGTTATGCGAACTGATTCCTGGGGCTGAAGCCCCAGGCTTTATCCCTTGGCCGCTACGCGGCCCACTGTGAGCCTGAACACCAAAGCCCCACGGAGAAATGCTGCCCCGGCATGGCCAGGGAGTCAAGAACATGGAACGGACGATGCAAAGGAAATGATTCTGGAAAAGGAGTGACGACGATGGATTGCTCACAGTGTGAGAAACGGGCGACGTGCCGCGAGATCTGCCCGGAAATCGAGGCGCAGTTGCCTTCGGTCAATGCGGGGAAACTCAGGTTGAAGAAGGCGACTCCTCCAGGCGAAAAAATGAAGATGATAGAAAGAATTTTCGACTGCGAACACCTGCTGACGCCCCGCGAGCGGTGCGTGCTGTATCTTCTTTACAGGACGAGTCTTCCGGTAACGGTGGTAGCCGCCGGGCTGCGGGTCTCGACGAGCACGGTACACTCGACACTGCGCCGAATCGCCGAAAAAATCGCCGCGAAAAGAGCAGATTCGTCGCTTATACGGGGAGCGAGTCGTAAGTCAGCGAGCCGACCCCGCCGGGGGCGGGCGGCTTGACGGAGAGAGATAGATGGGTGCGAATCCGCCGAGTGCGATCCAGAAGAAATTCATCCGGCACCTGATGTCGCCGGAGGTGGGGTTGGACGTATCGAGCGCCCTCGAGCGCTGCGGCAGGCGGATCGAGACATACTACCAGTGGCTGGCCGACGAGACGTTCGTCGCTCTTCAGCGAGAGCATCTGCAGCGGTACAGGCTGAGTCTCGAACCGAAACTGCACGCGGCGCTGAACAGGGCGCTCGACAAACCCGAACGCTGGGCCATCGATCTGCTCATCAGGATGAATGCTATCGAGGACATGTGCATAGATGCAGTATCAGGATGCAGCGGCGATGATGATGACGGGCCGTCCGAATACTCTGAACTCATTCGGCGAATACGGCGGCTTGCTGAACTCGCTGACACGCGATTTGGCGAAGCTTCGCCCGGACGTGTTTGCGGAGATGGTGCTGGGGCTGAAAGTGAAGCCGTTCCACCGCCGCTGGCTGGAATTGGAGTGTGAGCACGACAGGACACTGCTGCTGGCCCCCAGGGGCCACGGCAAGACGCTCATTGGCACTGTGGCATACACGCTGTGGAACGTCGTCAGGAATCCCGATGTCCGCATAGCCATCCTCGCGAGCTCACAGAGCCAGGCGACCGAGGTGCTGGCGCTGATCCGGGGATATATCGAGGCGGACGGGCCGTTCAGGCGGATGTTCGGATACCTGTGCGGGACGGGCAAGTGGACCGAGAGCCAGCTCTTCTGCCGACGCAAGCTGCTGGCACGCGAGGCGACCGTCAGCGCTTACGGCGCCGACGGCTCGATTGTCGGACGCCATTTCGACGTGATCATTCTCGACGACGTAGTCGACGAGGAGAACGCGTGGACGGCCGGCCAGCGCGAGAAGCTTGCGAACTGGTTCGGAAAGGTGCTCAGGCCCTGCGTCATGCCGACGGGCAAGCTGCACTTGACAGGCACGCGGTATCACCGGCGAGACCTGTATGGGGTCGTGCTCGATGGCATCGAGAAGGGCGAGGGCCGCTGGCGGGTCATCCAGGACAGGGCGATCGGCCGCGCCGGCAGCGCGCTCTGGCCCGAAGAGTACAGCCTCGAACGGCTGGATGAGATCCGCCGCGACCCGACGGTAGGCTCCGTGCTGTTCGCCTCGCAGTATCTCAACGATGTCTCGGGTTATCGCGATGCGATCTTCCGGGCGGACTGGATGCAGACGTGGAATGCGTCGGTCCTGGCGGAACTGGGCGTGTCGTTCAACCGCCTGCCGAAGTACGCGGGGGTTGACCTTGCGATCTCCCAGTCCCGCGATGCGGATTATTTTGCCGTGGTGGTGATTGCGACTGATGCGCAGGGCCGGGTGTTTGTGGTGGATACGTTCCGCGACCGCCTGAGTTTTGATGCCCAGGTGAAGAAGATCGCGGAGGTATCGCGCCGTCATCGGCCGGTGCGGGTGGCGATCGAGTCGAACGCGTACCAGGCGGCGCTGGCGCAGCATCTTCGCAAGCTCGGCGGCGTGCCGGTGCGCGAGGTGCGGACGAGAACCGGCAAGGTTCAACGCGCGCACCGGATCTCGCCGCTGTTCGAGAACGGCCTCGTCTATCTGCCCGAGCACGATCGTCGCCTGCTGGATGAGCTTGTCGAGTTCCCGCGCGGCGGCCACGATGATCTGCTCGATGCGCTGATGATGGCCGTCGAGGAAGCCCGGGCCGGGAGCAACGGAGCGGCCAGGTCGACCGGAGTGAAGCGGCGCATCGCCGGGAAAAGAAGCCCGTGGTGAAACGGCAGATGAATACAGATCAGGCCAACTGAGGAGTACCACTGATGACTTTGAGTTCGAGACAGGAACAGGTTCATGACCTGCTGGTTCGTCGGCAGGAATTGCACATCGACCGTGCGGCTCTGCTGAAGATTCGCGACGAGAATATCGCGGCCGAGCGTGCCGCCTGCGAGGATGCGAGGGAGCTGCACGAGAATGTCTACAACCAGGCCGTGAGGGATATCGACGCCGAACTGGCTGCGATCGAGGCACAGTTCAACGCCACTGCAGAGCTCGAGTCGGAGAAATAAGAATGGCTGTAGGACGGATCATATTGCCGGCTCTTGCCTTTGTGCCGCTTGACGGAACCGCTGACAACCTCGCGCCGGCGCTGGACCTGGTGCAGGGGAGCGGCTCGCCTCCGGCGAACACCCCGACGCCGCGTTTCCCGCGATGGACCTTCAATCACGCCGACTTCCGCTGGCTCTGCGTCACATTCCGGCTGCCGGACGACTACGTATCCGATCCGGCCTTCAAGATCGACTGGTATTGCGATACCTACGAGGCCGACCACCACGTCGGCTGGACGACGTACATTGCGGCGATCACCGGGAATGATGCCACGATTGTCGAGGAAGCGCTGGCCGACAGCTACAACATGACCGCCTGCGAGGTGCTCGCTGCGGGCCGCCTGGCACAGGATCAGAATACGATCAACAACGATGACGGCCTGGCGGCAGGTGACCTTGTGATGCTGATCTTCGGACGGCGCGGGAATGAAGGCGCCGGCGATTCGTACACCGGTGATGCCTGCTTCCTCGGCGGGCTTCTTGAATACAAGGCGGGGTGACCTATGCCGATTGACTTCCTGGATAAAGCTGACAGGTTCACAGTTGATCGGATAACTTTTGCGGATGATCTTGCCTGGACTATCGCCTTTCGAGGCAAGCATACTGGAGTTGGCACGGGCAATATGTTGTGCGGACGAAAAGACGACGGTTATCAGCCATTTATCAGGATGTGGAATGGATACAGGATTACTTTCCGAAACGCGAGCGGTGTCATGGTGGACTGGGATACAGGAATAAACATAACAGATGCTTGGCATCATTTCCTGTTCATGACTTCAGGCGAAGGCGAGATTGTATATTATTACGATAATGTATCTCAGGGTATCAGGTTTGTTGTGACCACCTTTTACATCGAAGTCGTCGGTCAGGCGGGCGGCAGCAACGGCTGGACAGGGCCGCTCTCTGAGTTCGCCGTCTTCGAGAAGGCCCTCTCCGAGCGCGAGCGTGCGGTCCTATACAACGACGGGATCATATCGCCCCGGAGCCCACTGCTGGTGGGCGGTCTCAGGGCCTATTGGCCGCTGGACGACGCAGAAACGGGCGAGGTTCCGGCCACGATTGTCGACGCCGCCGGCATCGGCGGCTACGACGGCACGCCGCACGATGACCCCGTGGGCTATGGCGAGGAAGCGATCATGCTGGGCTGCGGGCCGCTGAGGACGCGTTCGGTTTTCCTGTGCGATGTCGATCTCGCCAAGCTGGAACTCGCACGCGCGGCCCCGATCGCCGCCGCCCGAAGCGGCGAGCCGATGCACGTCGCGACCGCGCCTTCTACAGTTGTGAGAATGGAGGATTCTTGATGCCGGCACCGATTCTGATCCACGTGGACTATTCCGGCGAGTTTACTGTCGTCTTCACGCAGGACGGCTCGCCGGTGGATCTCTCAGATGCTGAGTGCATTCAGATGGAGATCTTCGATACGCCCGGCTCGCCGCTCGGGACGTTCGACACCGACAGCGACCCCGACAACTTCGACACGTCGAATCTCGGCTCGGGCGAGCTGACGTTCAAGTGGACCTCGTCCACGTTCGTGAACGAGACGTATCTCAATGGCGCGGTGACGGCCCAGCACAGCGTGCGATTTGCAGTCGAGACGGGCGACTGGGCGGCGCCCGGCCGTGTGATACCGAACTACCTGGTGGCCGTCTTCTCCGAGTGACGGTGCCGTGGCGGGTAGAAGTGGCCCGGTAACATCTCAGCCCCGAAGACTATGCCGTAGGCAAGCACGGCCAACCGAGTACGGTTGACCGTGGCACCCGGCGGCGGCCGAGGTCTCCGAGCCCCCGGCTGGCTCTTGAGCCCCGTAGGGGCGAAATAAGATAGCCCACGGCAACGCCGTGGGTGACGTTGACCCGCGCTGCAATCAGCCCCGTAGGGGCGAACTAAAACAGCCCACGGCAACGCCGTGGGTGACGTTGGCGAGCAAGATAACAGCCCCGTAGGGGCGAAATAAGATAGCCCACGGCAACGCCGTGGG
>JAUWKK010000396.1 GCA_030614245.1 Planctomycetota bacterium
GTGTGACAGAATCCGGCGGCTTCTTGCCGAGAAAGGCCTATGGGAGCTGAATCCGTCCAACTTGTGGTCTTCGATATCGATGGCGTGATGACCGACGGCACTATTTCGGTCGACGGCACCGGCGTCGAGCGCAAGCAGTTCCACGTGCGCGACGGCACCGGCATCAAGTTCCTGATAAGGTCCGGCCTGCGCGTCGCAGTCATCTCAGGCCGCGAATGCGCCGCGAATTTGCATCGGGCTCGTGAGCTTGGCATCGAGGATATAATCCAGAAAGCCAAGCTGAAGCTGCCGCCATACGAGCAGCTCCTCGAGAAATACAACCTGACCGACGAGCGGGTTTGCTACGTTGGGGACGACCTTCTGGACCTGCCGCTGGTGACGCGGGCCGGGCTCGGCGTCGCGGTTGCCGATGCCGTCGATGAGCTGCGTGCCGCTGCCGACTATGTGACGGCCGCCCCCGGCGGCAGGGGGGCCGTGCGGGAGGTCGCGGAGCTCATCCTCAGATCGCAGGGTAAGTGGGATACCATTATGCAGAGGTATCTGATATGAGACTAGTGCTTGCGGTGCTGATGGCACTCTCGGTGACGGCCTCGGCCGCAGATAAGCTGCCAAGTGGCAAGATCAAGGGTATCCGATGGCCTGTGTTCAACAGGGATACCGGGCGCCTGGAATGGGAGCTCACCGCCAAGTCCGCCAAGCCTGCCAGGGAGAACGTCTACGCCGTCGTCAGCCCCGACATTCTTCTGCTCGCCGACGAGAAAAACAGCACGGTCCCGGGCCAGGATGATATTCGTATCGTCGCTGACAACGGCATGTTCAACCGCGAAGCCAATATCATCGATCTTTCCGGCGATGTCATCCTGACGGTGAAAGACAGGCAGAAAACGCGCATGGAGACCTCGAAGGCCCGCTGGAACGCGGCGAAACGAATGGCCACGTCAGACGAGCACGTGCTCATCAGCAACGCTTCGATGATAGTCACCGGCCGAGGGTTCGTCTTCGGCCCGGACGACAAGAACGAGAACAACCAGCCGACCATCCTCATTCTCCGCGAGGATGTGAGCGCTCTGCTGAAAGGATCGATGGCGACCGCCAACCTCTTCAACCCGATGCAGCCCGAGAAAGACAAGAAGGCTGCGTCCGGAGCAAAGCCCGACGAGAAGCGCAAGCCGGGCGACGACGTGATCGTTTCCTGCGATGGCATGTTGCGGGTGAATCGCACGCGCAATATCACAGAATTCAGCCGAAACGTCTGCATCGAGAAAAGGGACTCGAGACTCACTTGCGAACGGCTGACGATCTTCACCGACCCCGAGACCGGCAAGCTGAAGCTGCTGGTTGCGGCCGGCTCCGTCGTGATGAACGACCCCTCGCGCGATGGCGGCGGCAGCGGCGACCGCCTGACCTGGAAACCGGCCGACGGCTCGGGAGAACTCTCGGGGACACCCGCCGTCACCTGGCTGGGGCTCGTTCGCATTGATTCACCGTCGATCACGTTCTCCAGCAAGGAGCAACTGGTCCGGTGGACGAAGCGAGCCACTATGCTGCTCCCGCTCGGCAGAACCCGACTGCGGCGGTTGGGCGGGGGAGAATAGCAGTGACGGCGTCCCGTCACGGTTGCGCTGTTGAGTTTAGGCCTTTGCTGATTATCTCAGTCATTCAATGAACAAGATACGAATCCCCAAAGCCGCCGAAAACATGGAAGCCGCCACTATCGGCGAGTGGCACAAGCAGGAAGGTGATAGCGTCGAGGTCGGCGAGCCGTTGGTCGAGCTTGTAACCGACAAGGCGCAGTTCGACTACGAGGCCGAGGTATCCGGCACGCTGCTGCGGATCGTCGCGCGATCTAAGAGCATGGTGCCCGTCGGGTACATCATCGCGCTGATAGGCGAGGCCGCCGAGCCGCTGCCGGACGTGGCCGAGATCGACGCGGAGAACGCGGCACTCGCGGCGCAGATGCGCGGAGTTATCGCTCCGAGGTCCGGCGGAACGGCGAAAGCGGCCGGCGCATCCGGGCGCAGAATCCCCGCCAGGCCCGCCGCACGCAGGCTGGCCAGGCAGCATGACATCGACCTCGCCGACGTCGCAGCGGCAGCAGGCAAGAAGGGGCCGCTGACCGAAGATGACGTGCGGCGGTTCATCGAATCGCGGCTGTAACTGTAAGATGGGATCGGCACGATGCACGCGTTGGCGTGTCTCCCGCCATCTGCGAAGGTCAAACAATGATAATCGGCACCGGCATTGACGTAATAGAAGTTGACCGCATCCGGCAATCAATCAAGCGGCACGGGGATCGGTTCGTCGAGCGGATATACTCGCCGGAGGAGGCGGAGTACTGCCGCCGGATGGCCGCGTGGCCGAAGCATTTCGCCGGCAGGTTCGCCGCGAAAGAGGCCGTCGCGAAGGCGCTCGGCACCGGCATAGCCGGCGGCGTTCGATGCAGGGACATCACCATCGCTAACGACGGAAACGGCAGGCCGCGCGTCGAACTCCAAGGGCGGGCGCTCGAGCTCTCGCAGAAACTCGGCATCGCCTCCTGGCACGTCAGCATCTCGCATTGCGACCTATGCGCCGTAGCTTCAGCAATAGCGGAAGGGTAACCGAAAGAAGGGACGCTCCGAACCGGCTATTGTGAGTATGACCCCAACTAATCGGGTATCCTATGCGCCACGACTGTGACGATGTGCTAAATCCTGAGGCTGGCGAAGAATTGCGGGCCGTCA
>JAUWKK010000109.1 GCA_030614245.1 Planctomycetota bacterium
ACCACAGATGCACGCAGATTCTTCTTGCCCCGTGCGGCGATGTGCGCTATAGTCTCATTTGCTGGTATCTGGTATGGGGTAATTGCACAAGCGAGGTCGAATAGGATGCCGGAAGAAGAAAACTGTATTCTGGACAAAATCTGGATCGAACGCGCGATCCGGCGGATAGCATTTGAGATCATCGAACGGAACAAGACGGCTGAGGGCCTCGCCGTTGTGGGCATCGAGCCCCGGGGCGCGGTGCTGGCGAGGCGGCTCGTCGATCAGATCAACAAGGCCGAAGATGCCGATGTGCCCGTCGGAACGGTTGAGATCGCGCTGTATCGCGATGACCTCGACGAGCGGCCGCTGCAGACCGTCGTGCGCGGCACCGAGATCAATTTCGACGTCACCGGCAAACGCGTGATACTCGTCGACGACGTGCTGTTCACCGCGCGCAGCGTTCGTGCGGCGCTCGACCTGCTGATGGACCTCGGCCGGCCGCAGTTGATCCAGTTGGCCGTGCTGATCGATCGTGGCCACCGCGAGCTGCCGATCGGCGCCGACTACGTCGGCAAACGCGTCGAGACGCTCGGCGCCGACCGTATCGATGTCCGCCTGATGGAGACGAACGGCGTCGAAGAGGTCGTGCATATTCTGAAACCGCGGATAAACACAGACAAACACAGATAAACACAGATACTGATTCTTAATAATCCGCGTTCATCCGCGTTCATCTGTGGTTGCCTTTCTCAGGAAGAGGTAACCGCATCCGCGGTTCTATGATTGTGGAAGGGAAGCCCTATGAGATGGATTCGCAAGCACCTGCTGGGTCTCGAGGAGCTGTCGGCGGAGGAGATCACCGCCATTCTCGATACGGCCGATGCTTTCAGCGAGGTATCGCGGCGTCCACGAAAGAAAGTGCCGACGCTGCAGGGCAAGGTCGTCGTCAATCTCTTCTTCGAGCCGAGCACGCGGACGCGCACGTCGTTCGGCCTCGCCGCTCGCCGGATGAGCGCCGACGTGATAGATATCACCAGGGCGATGAGCAGTATCCAGAAGGGCGAAACGCTCATCGATACCGCCAGGAACATCGAGGCGATGGGGATCGACATAGTCGTCATCCGCCATTCGGCTCCGGGTGCGCCGCACCTGCTCGCGAAGGTGATGGACGCGAGCATTGTCAACGCCGGTGACGGCTGCCACGAGCATCCGACGCAGGCATTGCTCGACATCTACACGATCCGCCAGAAGAAAGGCCGCGTCGAGGGCCTGACCGTTGCGATCGTCGGCGACATCGGCCACAGTCGCGCGGCACGCTCGACCATCTGGGGACTCAAGAAACTCGGCGCCCGGGTCATAGTCGTCGGGCCGTCCACCCTCATCCCGAAACACATCACGAGGATGGGCGTCGAGGTCTGCTATCATTTCGATGATATTCTGCACGAACTGGACGTTATCAACCTGCTCAGAGTGCAGCGCGAGCGGCTGGAGAGCAGCCCGTTTCCGTCGACCCGCGAGTACGCGCGGCTCTTCGGAATGAACACCGCGCGGATGGCGAAGTCGAAGGACGATGTAATGATCATGGCGCCCGGGCCGATCAATCGCGGCGTCGAGATAACGCCCGACGTCGCCGACGGCAAGCATTCCGTCATCCTCGAACAGGTGACGAACGGCCTCGCTGTGAGAATGGCCGTGCTGTATTTGGTTTCGGGGAAGCAGCCCGACAAGCTGAAAGTGAGATGACCCGGCGGGCCGGAGAACAAGCATCGGAGACACAAAGCAATGTCTACACTGCTGATAAAGGGCGGACGTGTGATCTGCCCCGCGCAGGATATGGACCGGACGGCCGACGTGCTGGCGGATGACGGCAAGATCGCCGAGGTCGGCAAACTGGGCGGCGTGAAGGCCGACAGGACGATTGACGCGAAAGGCCTGCTCGTGACGCCCGGCCTGATAGATATCCACGTGCATCTGCGCGAGCCCGGCTACGAGGAGGAAGAGACCATCGCGAGCGGGGCCGCGGCCGCGATTGCCGGGGGATTCACCACCGTGTGCTGCATGCCAAATACCGAGCCGCCCATCGACAGTGAGGCGTCGGCCGAGTTCGTGGTGCTGCAGGGGAAACGTGCCGGGCTGTGCAACGTCTATCCCATCGGCGCGATCACCACGGGCCGCAGGGGAGCCGAACTGTCCGAGATCGGTTCGCTCCGCCGAGGGCGGGCCGTCGCTTTCTCAGACGACGGCGATTGCGTCATGAATGCCGACGTAATGCGGAGCGCCCTGCAATATGCCAGGATGTTCGATAAGCCGATCATTGACCATTGCGAGGACAAGAACCTCTCAAGCGGCGGCGTGATGCACGGCGGGTACGTCTCGATGGTGCTCGGGCTGGGCGGCATTCCGGCGGCGTCGGAAGATGTAATCGTCAGCCGCGACATCATCCTGGCGGAGATGACCGGCTCGCTTCTTCACATAGCCCACGTCAGCACCGCCGGCGCGGTTGAGATGGTCCGCGTGGCCAAGGCGAAGGGTATCAGCGTCACCGCAGAGGCAACGGCGCACCACCTCGTGCTTACCGACGAATGCATCCGGACGTTCGATCCCAACTTTAAGATGAATCCGCCTCTGCGCACTGCGGAAGACGTCGAGGCGCTCCGACGGGGGCTGCTCGACGGCACGATCGATGCCATCGTCTCCGACCACGCACCGCACTCGATCGAGAAGAAGCAGGTCGAGTTCTCATTCGCACCGTTCGGGGTGATCGGGCTGGAATCGACACTCGGCGTGCTCGCGACGGAGCTCGTCGCCGACGGCCTGCTCGATTGGCCGCAGTTCATCAGGCTCATGACCGTCAATCCCGCCCGTATAATGAGACTGCCCAAGGGCACGCTGTGCCCCGGAGCCGATGCCGATATCACCATCATCGATCCGGAGAAGGAATGGGTGATCGACGTGGATGAATTCAAGTCGAAGGCCCGCAATTGCCCGTTCAACGGCCGCAAGGTGAAGGGCAAGGCCGTGGGGGCGATTGTCAGAGGCGATGTGAAGATGAGCCCGCGCGACCGATGAGACATTTCAAGAAAGGCAAGCCCTGCAAACATCTCCGGTCATGCTGAGCTCTGCGCGAAGCATCTTTCGCGGCTTCCACGTTCGTCATGCCAAAGATTCTTCGTCAAACTCAGAATGACGGTACTTGTCATCACAGGCTCGACTGCCGATAATGCCTATCATCATAGACGGTTACAATTATTTGTACGCGCGCGGTGGCCTGGAGAAGCTGCTGCCATTCGACGATTTCGCCGAGGCTCGTGCCGACATGCTCGAGTTCCTCGAACGCTATCGGAAGGTCGTCCGCCGAAAGGTGATCGTCGTGCTCGACGGCAGCCGCCCGGAAGGACCCGAAGGGCGCGGATGCGGAGGGCTCGTGGTCGTCTATCCCGACGCCGATGCCGACTCCGCCATCGAGGAGATCGTCCGGAACTTGCACTCGCGGCACGAGACGACAGTCGTCTCATCCGATCAAGCCGTAAAGCGGGCCGTGACGAAGCTCGACGCCGTGGCCGTCGGCTCGGGGAAGTTCCACAGGCTGGCCGTCAAGGAAGTCGAACGCCGCCGACACGCGAGGCGCGATCCGCAGCAGAAGCACGATCCGCCGGCGGCCGACGACGTGACGCACTGGGAGCAGCAGTTCGCTGCGGCCGGCGGCAAGAATGGCGACGAGGCTGGCACACGGCGCCGCATCGAGCGTGACCCGAGCCGGAAGAGCATCCCGCGGCAGGCTGCGGCGGAAGCCGAGAAGCACCAGAAAAGCGCCGTTCGCAGGCGGAAGCGGCCCCGCGCCGGCTCGACACCGCCGCGAAAAGACCTGCCACCCGGCAAGGATGAAGTCGACTACTGGCTGGAGCAATTCGGCGAGAAGTCCGATGGGTAGACAGCCGCCATTGATTCGGCGCTGTTTGAGACATACCCGCGTGCGGCGTAACTGTGCCGCCTGACGGAGAAGACCATAGATGCAAACAGGCTCGTCTCGAATCGCGCAGCGGATGGCGGCGTGGTATCCGCCGGTTGCGATGATGACGATGATATTCATGGCATCGAGTTTGCCCTTTAAGACGAAGATGCCTCATATCGGGGGCGGCGACAAGCTGCTGCACGGCTTCGCCTACGCCGTGCTCGCGGTGCTGTGCTGCCGGGCGCTGTTCACGAGGAACCTGTCGGCTTATGTGATGCTCGGCGGCTTCGTCATTGCGGCCGTCTACGGCATGACGGACGAGTTCCATCAGACGCTCGTTCCATTGCGTTCGGGCGACGCGTATGACGTTCTGGCCGACGTGGTCGGCTCATCGCAGGGCGCGGTCTTGTGGTACGTGTATCAGTACTTCCGGCGGAGACGTAAGGGTGAGCCGCGCGAACGGCCCATGTAGGGGCGGTTCGCGAACCGCCCCTACATGATATTAAGGATTTGCCGATGGCCAGGGCTGTCGCACTTATCTCCGGCGGGCTTGACAGCACCCTGGCCGCGTGGGTGATGAAGGATCAGGGCGTCGAGGTGCATGGACTGACGGGGCTTTCCATCTTCCATCCCGGCTTTCATCGCGGGCTGACACATCCCGGCGCCGAGGCCGCGGCACAGTTTCTCGGCATCCCGCTGAAGACAATCGATACCACCGAGGCGCTCCTTGCCATGGTAAAGCACCCGAAGCACGGGCTCGGCGGGCACTTGAATCCCTGCATCGATTGCCGAATCTATCTGTTGCAGCAGGCGAAGCAGTATCTTTCGGAGATCGGCGGCGATTTCATCGTCACGGGCGAAGTGCTCGGCCAGCGGCCGATGTCGCAGCGGCGCGATCCGATGCGGACCGTGGCCAGGGAAGCCGGCGTCGAGGGGATAGTCGTCCGCCCGCTCTGCGCGAAGATGCTCGAGCCGACAATCCCCGAGCAGCAGGGGCTGATCGACCGCGAGAAGCTCCACGACGTGCACGGCCGCGGCCGCAAGCCGCAGATGGCCCTCGCACGCAAGATCGGCCTGACGGATTACCCCAGCCCCGCCGGCGGATGTCTATTGACCGATCCAGGTTTCTCCGCGCGAATGGCCGAACTGATGGCGCACTGCGACCCGACGGCTGCGGACGTCGAGCTGTTGAAGGTCGGCCGCCATTTCCGGCTCGACGACGGCAGCAAGGTCGGTGTCGGCCGTGATGAGTTGGATAACGAGCATCTGGACGAGATGGCTGTCGAAGGTGACGCGCTGCTGGAACTATCCGGCGTCACCGGCCCGCTCACGCTGCTGCGCGGCGAGGCGAGCGATGCGAACCTGGAAATCGCCGGAGCGCTGACGGCCCGTTTCAGCAGGGCGAAACAGATACCATCGGCGCGGATCAGCATCAGGCCTGTCGGCCGCGCTGAGACCGCCATTACGGTTGACCCTCAGTTGGCAGCGAGCTTGAAAATGATAGAGCCTGCTGGGAGGTGACGCGCCACTGTGTTTCCCAGCCCCCGAAGGGGCGAAATAGAACAGCCCACGGCCACGCCGTGGGCCAAGTTGGAACGCAATAGCTTGAGCCCTGAAGGGGCGAAATAGTGCCGGGAATGCGCATTAACCATACAGGCCGCAGATTTTCATCCGCTACAGCGCCTTCGATATCTCGTCGCTGTCGAATCTCGGCAGCTTCACGCCGTGCTGGTCGATGACCTCGCCCGCGCGCTCGGTGGTCCGGGCGATGGCTGCGCAGTCAGCGCCATGCGCCTCGACGGCCCTTCGGACGCCATCGGCTGCATCATCGGCGGCCGCGATCAGCAGAGCGCCGGATGAGATCACGCCGAGCGGATTCACGCCGAACATCTCGCACAAGCGCGCCGTCTCGTCGTGGATCAGGATCGCCGACGTATTGACCATGATACCGACACCGCCCGCCTCGGCGAGTTCGTGCAGCCCCGTGGCAACGCCGCCCTCGGTGGGGTCGTGCATAGCCGCGACGCCCTCGACCGACGCCGCAGCCAGCGCGGGAGCCACAACGCTTATGCCGGGATCGAAAAGAAAATCCCGGGCACGTTCGGTAAAATCCGAGCCGAACCGCTCGGTCACCTCTGCAGTACGCTCGCGGGCGATGATCGACGTCGCCTCGATGCCGATCGGCTTGGCCAGCAGTATGGTCATGCCCGGGCGGATGTCGCTTTTATTGAGGAGCCGGTCATGGGCGACTTCGCCCAGCATCTGGCCGCATACAAGCACGCGCTCGAGGCCGGCGGTTATCTCGATGTGCCCGCCGCAGCAGACCGCGCCAAGCGAGCGGCAGGCCGACGTGATGTCGTTGAAGATCGAATCGGCCATCTCGAGGCCGGCCTTTTTTTCAGGCATCAGCACGGTGGCGAGGAACCACCTGGGCCGCGCGCCCATTGTGGCGACGTCGTTGGCATTCACGTTCACGGCGTACCAGCCGATACGGTCGGTGGCGAACGTGATGGGATCGGTCTTAGCGACGAGCACGCAGTTGCCCATGTCGATCGCAGCAGCATCTTCGCCGATGCCCGGCCCGACGATCAGCCGCTCGTCGGCCATTCCATACCGTTCGAGCAGATGCGCCAGCATCTCGGCGGGCAGTTTGCCGGGTTGCAGGGGATGCATGCCGGTCTCCTCAAGCTCCGTCACGGGGGCCGATTATAGCCCTCGGACCTCAGCTTGACAAGCTATTACAGCAATCCGGCCCAAAAGCCTTGACTTATGCACCCCGGAGTAATAGATTGCAGTAAAGGCTACGTGTGAATGAAGGCAGTGTTCGGTCAACTGTATCCTAACGCGAGGCAAGAATGCATTCACTACGTCTTGTTACGTTCCTGGCGGCCATGATCGCCTGCATGGTTTTCGGTGACGGCGATAACGCCGCCCGGGCCGATGATGCCGACGACCAGTTCGGCCTGGCAAACGGCTTCTTCATCAAGCAGGAATATGATATCGCTATGGTGCGGTATCGCAAGCTGCTGCAGGAGCACCCTGATTTCAAGCAGGCGGACAAGACCCTCCGTCTCATCGGCGAATGCCTCTATCATCTGAAGGAATACGATGCGGCGGTGAAGGAACTCACCACGCTTGCGGAGAAGTATCCGGAATCGAAAGAACTGGCCAAGACATACTACCGCCTGGGTGAATGCGCCACGCTCACGAAGGATCACGAGGCCGCCGCGAAGGCATATGCCAGCCTGCTTGCGAAGGACCCCGAGAATGCCCTTGCACCCTCTGCGGCGTATCTCTGCGGCGAATCGCTCTACCGGCTAAAGAAGTATCAGGATGCCGCTGAGGCCTTCGCACGGCTGCTGAAGGATTACCCCAAGTGCCGATACGCCCCCGCCGGGCAGTGCTTCCTCGGCTGTGCGCTGCACCAGTTGGGCCGATATGACGATGCGGCGGAAGCCTTCGCCGCTGTCGTGAAGAATCATCCCAGGGACCCGTCGGCGGCGGAGTCGCAGTTCAGGCTCGCCGAGGCCCGCTACGCAGCAGGTGATTATGATGCGGCCATCAAGGAGTACCGGAAGGTTCTCGAGGACTACCCGGGCGAGTTCTCGAACGACGCGCGGATGGGCATCGGCAGTGCGCTTCACGCGAAGAAGGAGTACGCCGCAGCCGCAAAAGCTTTCATGCAGCTCGCGGACGCGAAGCCGCCCGTCCCCCTCGCTTCGCTCAACGCCGCCAACTGCCTTTACCTGGCCGAAGAGTACGATCTAGCTCGCAGCATCTATGCCAAGCTCATCAACGATCCCAAACTGGCAGGCATGCACCGCAAGGCGCTGTACTTCTACTGCCTTTGCCTGGTGAAGCAGAAAAAGTTTATCGATGCTTCGCGGCACTTCCAGAAGGCGCTCGATGCGCCACCCGGGGCCGAATCGGTCAATCCCGCCGAGATCCGCTTCGCGCTCGGCGATGCACTGTTGCAGGCGGGCAAGCACGCAGAAGCGGGACAGGCTTTCGGCCAGCTCGCGTCGAGGTCCCGGAAACACAAACTCGCCGCCGACGCACTGGCGAACCTCGCGCTCTGCTACGCCAACCAGAAGCAGTACGATCGGGCCGTCGCGACGTCAAGAAAGCTGCTCGCAGGGTATCCCGACGGCGAACTGGCCCCATCG
>JAUWKK010000301.1 GCA_030614245.1 Planctomycetota bacterium
CACGCGGACGACGCAACCATCCCGACGGCGCTCGCACAACTGGCCGAGATGTCCGGCAAGAATGCAGAGGCCGCCCGGTACTATCAGCAGGCGATCGAACGCAACAGTCGCTTTCTTCCGGCCTACAGCCTCGCCACCCTTAACCTCGAACAGAATGAGACCGAGCAGGCCATCGAAGTCTGGCAACTCGCTCTAAAGGAAAACGCGGGCCACCTCCCGGCTCTCCGCGGCCTCGCCGTTGCCCTGCTCCAGAAAGGCCAATACGATGCCGCTATCGAAGCTGCCGAGAAGCATCACGGCCTGGCGACCGGTAGGGGTGGTTCGCGGACCGTCCCTACGTTCCTGCCGCCCTACTTCCTGCTGGCCTGCTCGCACGCCTGCGCCGGACAATGGGACAAGGCCAAACAGGATATCCGGAACATGAGCAGGCATGGCTTCACTGAGAACAGCCTCATACCATACGATCAACTGCTGGAATGGGCGCAAAAGAGGCCCGACAACGGCAAGAAACTCGTGCTCCATCTGCTCAGAGCCGCTGTCTTCGTCAACGATTTGCCACTGCTTCAGGCCAAGTCTTCCGAAGAACGAGTTCCACATCGCCGGGCACTTGCCGAGCTGAAGAAGGCCGTCATCATCGACCCCAACAGTGTCCTTGCTCACGACCGCCTCAGCGACGTGTACCTTGTGACGAATCCGGACATGCTGCTGACGACCACGGCCGCGATCAAGCGCATCCGGCCTGACTATGCCGGACCGTACTTAATGGAGGGGTTCTTTGCACGGCTCGGAAGGAAAAACAAGCTTTCCGCCGCGCTCTATGCCGAGGGCATCAAACTTGACACGGAGAACGCGACGGCAATGGTCGTGCTGGGCGGCCTGCTCCACCGCTTGGGCAAGTATGCAGAAGCCGAGCAATGGTTCCGGCGGGCGATCAGCAGGAACCCCAAACAACCGCGCGCACACTCCGGACTCGGCCGCGCCCTACTCGCTCTGGGAAGGCCCGACGAGGCCAGTGAAGAGTTCAAGAAGGAATTCAAGTCCGGACGCGACGACTACAGGGCCCGGTCATCCATGTTCATTGTAAGGCAGTTCAACAAAGGAGAGTTTGCCAAGGCTATCAAGAACTGCCTCGAGTTCCGCAAGCTCTGGCCGTTAGACATACTGATGTACGACCTTCAGGCCAAGTGCCACGAAGGGCTCGGGCAACTGGTCGAAGCCGAACAGGTTCTGGAAGATGCCGTCGAGACTGCTCCCGACAACATCATAGGCTACACATTGCTGGCCGATTACTATCTGCGACGCTCACAGCCCTAACGCGCCATCGAGATAATTGAGAACGGCATCAGGGCCAACGCCGACTCGAAGGAACTCCAAGGCAAACTCGCCATTATTCACGCCGGGATGGGCGAATTCGACAAGGCCGGGGATATCCTCGATGCCATCCTCAAGACCCGCCCCGATGACATCGAAACCCTCATGACAAAGGCCAGCCTTTTCTGGATAATGGCCCGGCAGCGCGATGACGTCACGAAGAAAGAAATGCAGGAAAACGCTCTCGCCATCGCCCGGAAGGTAAAGCGCGAAACGCCCGGCCCAGACAGCCTCAAGGCCAGGCTGTTCATAGCCCAGGCCCTGCAATACGAAGGCAACATCGCCCAGGCGATCATTGAGTATCAGGAAGCTCTCAAGGTGGAGCCGGGACACGGCCCCATATTCGGCAGGCTGGCGATCCTCCTCTTCTCACAAAGGCGTTACGCAAGGGCAATTGTCGTTATGGAGGACGGAGCACGCTATACCCCCAAGTACGTCAAGAGCACACAGGCTGCCTGCCGCCAGCTTGAAGGACGGTACCCCGAAGCACTCAAGCTGCTGAACGAAGAAGATGCCGGGCCACATGTCGCCTATCTGAAAGCAAACGTCCATCTCGCCGCCGGACAGTTCGAGCTCGAACCAAGACTCTCGAAAAAAAGACCGGGGGCAAAGACTACGCTGACCTCGTAGACTCGTGCAAGGACAAGCCTGGCGGCGCAAAGGAAATCGCCGACGGCCTCACGTCCGAATGGATCTATCGCGCCCACCTCTGGAACGCCAAGGCTCTCGAAGCAATCGAGGCCGTCGTGAAATTTGCTCCGAAGAGCATTTTTGTCCTCACGCGAAAGGCCGAACTCCAGGCGCTCAACGGCGACCCCAGGGGTGCCGTCGAGACATTGAAGCTCGTCGACAAGCTCGCCAAGCCCAAGCGCTTCTCCATCCGGCTGCTACTCGGCAACATGACCAATAAGCTGCAGAACTTCAAGGATTCTGTTTATTGGTACAAGCAGGCGCTGGAGATTGTGCCAGCAGGTGCAACGAAGCAGTTGCGCACCGTGCGCACCAATCTGGCGCAAGTCTATCTCGCCACGAGGATGTATGACGAGGCCGAAGAACAGGTCAGCAAGATCGAGCAACTCGATTCCGATTATCTCCCCGCGTTCCAGATGAAGGCGCTCATCTATAAGGGCCGCAACGAGAAGCAGAAGGAACTGAAAGTCTACGAGCAGATGATCAAAAAGGCGCCGGACGCCCCGCTCACGATTGCATTCGCCTGCAATAACCTCGCGTATGAGCTCGCCACACTGCCGCAGCCGCAGATGGATCGGGCTATCAATCTTGCGGAGATGGCGCACAAGCGCCATCCGCGCAGCATAATGATACGAGACACCCTCGGCTGGGTCTACTTCCTGGCCGGCAGGACCGCCGAAGCATATGAGCACTTCAAGCAGATCGAGCTCAACGCGCCCCGGCCCCCCTCCATCCGCTATCACATCGGCAAGGTTTTCGTCACATACGGAATCGGGCAGAAGGAACCCGACACCGTCAAGCGCGGCCTCAAAGCCCTGCAGAAGGCTCTCGAGCTGGACCGCAAGTTCGAAGAGGAGAAGCCCTGCCGGGATGCCATCGACAAGGCAGCCAAATGGCTCGAGAAGAACGGCGGATAACTCGCCCCCGCCACAGGAGCAGTTTCTTGAGCATTGCCGAGGCCATTTGCTTTCGCTGGAGCCGGTCTCTGATCCAACGCCGCCAGGGCGCGCCCGGCTCCTGGTACGGTGCTTCCGGCGAGAGCTTCAATGCCGACCGCAACTCGATGGCCGATCAATTCCTCGGTCGCGTCGCCGCTCACTCTTCGCCGGCCAACCTGAGAATCCTTGATTTTGGTTGTGGACGTGGCGAACTTGCGCGAATGCTCCTCGATGCAGGCGCCGACTCGGTCGTCGGTGTTGACCTCAATGACAAGTCCATTCAGATAGCAAGACGAGATGCACCGGACGCGTTGGAGTTCATCGAAGGCAGCGTCGACAGCATTCCTCTCGATGACAACTCGGTGGACGGCGCCGTCTGCCTCGACGTTTGGGAACACGTTGCCCGGCCCGAGCCTATCATGCGCGAGCTTCTCAGAGTCGTGCACCCCGGGGGCCGTATCTTCATCGAGTTCTATCCGTGGTACGCCTATTGTTCATCGCACATGGAAGGCTGGATCCCAGTACCTTGGGCACATGTGCTTTTCTCTGAGCGGACGCTGGTGCGCGTCGCCGAGCGCATCCACAATGCCGACTTCTTCCAGCCCCCGTGGTGGCTGAAGGACGAGCAAGGAGCCAAGTTGCCGTTCAACCTCGCCGGCAAGAGCCCCTTCAACGAGAATTGGCTCAACCGACTGTCCGAAAGGGCGTATCGCCACCTGCTGAAGAAGCTATCGCGCGAACGGCTGCTCAGCGTCGAACGCTACGACCTGACAGGCTTCGCCGGGACGACCCACAGATTCAGCATCCTGCTCCGCCCATTCCGCAAGGTGCCCGTCCTCCGCGAGTTTATCGGACCGCCCGTTTTCTCAGTCATCATATCGAAGCCTTCGGCTGTGGTGCAGCCTTTCCAGGCTGCAGATTAAGTGGCAGGCACCCGATGAACACAGATAA
>JAUWKK010000273.1 GCA_030614245.1 Planctomycetota bacterium
GGCTGGCTGGAAAGCCTGCCCCACGTAAAGCAGGCGGCGGCTTGCAAGCCCCGTAAGGGGCGTAGTAGGAAAGCCCACGGCAACGCCGTGGGTAAGGTTGGCTTGCAAGCCCCGTAAGGGGCGTAGTAGGAAAGCCCACGGCAACGCCGTGGGTTAAGGTTGATGAGTCAAATCCCAGCCCTGAAGGGGCGGAGTAGCGCTGGGAATCGGCAGGCTGGAAAGCCGGCCAGAATCGCGGGCAGGCCTGCCCCACGTCTGTGTCTCCAACCGACGGGTTCAGCACTTGGACAACGAAGAAATAAAGAATCGCCCGCCAGAATCTCGCCCCGGCGATCAGGAGCAGGCAGGCTGGAAAGTCGACCTGGACTTCTATCGTGGCCCGCTCGATCTGCTCCTGTACCTGATCAAGCAGGAAGAGGTCGACATCTACGACATCCCCATCGCCCACATCACCGAGCAATATCTGCGGTATATCGACGTCATCCTTGCCCGCGATTCTGGCGGGCGCACGATCAACCTCAACCTGGGCGGCGAATTCCTTCTGATGGCCTCCACGCTGATGGAGATCAAGTCGAAGATGCTCCTGCCGCGCGAAGTGGTCGATCTGGATGAGATCGAAGACCCGCGCCTGGAACTCGTGCGGCAGCTGCTTGAATACAAGCGGTTCAAGGATGCCGCCGGCGAGCTCGGCGCCCGTGCCGCACTCCGCGAGCTCAAGTTCGCAAGGCCTTATGACAGCATAGCCGCCCGCGATATCGGCGTGCAGGAGCTGACCGACGATGATGAGCTCGATACCGACCTGCCCGAAGATGTCACGATCTGGGACCTCGTCAACATCTTCGCGAAGATTCTGCAGGATACACGGGTCGACACGACACACATGATCCCGCAGGACCGGCGCTCGCTGCGGCAGTATAGAATCGATCTCCTCGAGCTGCTGCGCATGCGGGGAAGGATTCGCTTCACGGCCATTTTCGAGGATCTCAACGACCGAACTGCAATAATCGGGATGTTCCTGGCACTGCTCGAACTTATCCGCAGCCGCCGCGCTAAGTGCCATCAGGCGGAAGAGTTCGGCGAAATCATCATAAGTATCGGCGAACGCGGCCATATCGATATCCCCGAAGACTCGCGCGAGGCGATTATCACATCTACACCACAACCCCGTGACGAACCTGAGCCCGAGACAGCGGCGGCCGGCAATGATGTCCCGGTCGACCCGTTCCCGCTGAGAATCCCGTCACTGGCCGAAGAAACCGCGACGGCCACCGAAGAACCGGAACGTCCCGACGATCCGAACGGCAACGAGCAGCCGCCCGTGTTGAACGCTTCTGGACCGGGCGGCAGCTCGTCCGACCTCGAAAGCCTGCCCGCCGGCAGGCAGCCCGAGCCGCCGCCGCCACAGCCCGGCGGTTGAATAACCTGCCCGAGCCTGCTACAATTCCGAATGTGGGGCAGGCTTTCAGCCTGCCGATTGAATGAATCAGCAGCCTGGAAAGCACGAAGAGGCTCCACAAGAAAGGGGGCACAGCCTTGAAGATCGGTGTGATTTCGGACTCGCACGACAACATGCCGATGATCCGCAAGGCTGTTGGATTCTTCAACGGCCGCGAGGACATCACGCTTGTTGTGCATGCGGGCGACTTCGTGGCGCCTTTTGCGCTGGAGGCCTTGCTGGAACTCCGAGTGCCCATGCTGGCTGTATTCGGCAATAACGACGGCGAACGAGCGGGCCTGGCGAGACTTATGCCGGGGCTGGCGGGTACTTCGCTGACGTCGGAGATCGGTGAGAGGCGCATCTGCGTCGTGCACTCAATCGACGATGTACCCGGGGACGACGGCATCGACGTGATAATCTACGGCCACGATCATCGGTCTAATATCGAGCCCGGCCCGCCGCTGAAGGTCAACCCGGGCGAATGTTGCGGATATCTCACCGGCCGGCCGACCGTGGCCGTTATCGACTTGGCAGAAATGACCGCGGAGATAATCGAACTGACATGAAACGCACAGCACTCATCATCGGCCTGGCATTGCTCGCGGCCGCCGGCTGCGTCCAGCGGCGAATGACGATTATATCGGAGCCCGCCGGCCCGACGGCATATCTCGACGGCGATGAACTCGGCAAGACGCCCGTCACAAAGAGCTTCCTCTTTTACGGCGGCCGTGAGATTCGCCTCGAGATGGACGGCTACGAGACGCTCGCGCATATCGAGCAGATCGAGGCGCCGTATTATCAGAACTTCCCGCTCGATCTCGTCGCTGACGTGTTCGTGCCGTGGACGATAACCGACCGGCGGTTCTACCCTTACAAGCTCAAGAAGGCCGAGCCGGTCAGCAAGGCCGACTTCGTAGCGCGAGCCGAAGCATTCCGGACCGAGTACAAGGCATCGATCGTGAAACTGCGCCGGGAACGCAACGCCGCCGAAATGGAACGCCGCATGGCCGAACGCCGGAAACGCGAAAAAGAGGGCCTCGGACGCAGAAAGTGGTACAGGCTCTTCTTCTGACTCCGAGGGGAGAGCCCTTTTCTGGCAGGATCAACAGGATTTGCAGGATAGGATTTGACACTCATCCTGTCCATCCTGTTGATCCTGCCTGATTCATATCTCCCTACAGCCCGTCTTTTTGCTTGAAAGGCCCACATCGTTTGGGTGATAATCATGCGCTGGGCTATGTGACAGGAGGCCGCCGATGCGACTCACAGCTGCGGCCATGATGGTGTGGATGGCAGCCATCTCTACGGCGCAGGCCGCCAGTATACGCGGCACCATCGCACCAGCCGGCCAAGTGGCGAAGATCGAAGCCATCTTGCGCGGCAAGGCTGCGAAGGGCAAGCTCAACTTCCGGCGTTTCCCCGGCAAGTTCGACAACGCCAGCGGAACCTTCACAATCGACGGGCTTGCCGACGGCGCCTACGACCTCGCCGTCACGCTGGCCGCCACCGGCGCCGTCATAGAGGGCGTCAACCTGGAAATCGAAGACGAAGCCGATCAGCCGAGCTACACACTTAACGCCGCCACTCGGAGAATCGCCACCAGGAACTTCGACGTGATGCAGTACTTCGATCCGGATGCCGTCGTCTCGGAAGACGAAAAACTTCGGAAGACGCTGTTGAAGTTGCGCATCTCGAAGCTGGACGCGAAGATAGCGAGCATCTTGAAGGTGCGGCGTTTCACCGACAGGAACCGGCCGTTGTGGCTTCACGGCACTCGCGAGGATGCCCGCGTGCTGATGGAGTTGATCCGGGATCGGAAGTTCCATTCGGGCAAGGACGAGATAATACTGCGGATCGAAGTGTGGCCGTTCCAATGGGCCGCCGGCGGCTGGGACAAGCCCCGCAAGGGCGTTGTTGTCATCGACCGCGTCCGCACGACGCGAGAGAAGTACGAGAAGATGACGAGACTGTTCGATCCGGCCCTCGGAGGGCTGAAGATCGCCGACAATAAGGACATCACTATAAACTACGAATTACCCGCGAAGCTCGATGCCTCGATGGGCGTCGTTCCTCCGGCCGGGCCGGGCGAATGATCGGGCGCTCGTAGTTCATTCCCCGTAAGAGAGTTGGCTAATGGCCAAATCGAACAATACAGGCGCCGCAAGCGGCAGCGAATCCGACCTGTGGGAGCGGATACTTGAACGCCTTTACCCCGTAATGGAGGCCGTACCGGTGGCGGTCGGACGGGTGGTCGGCCGGGCGCTGACGGTCGTGCTCGGCGGTTCCAGCAGCGAGCGCGCCGTCAAGGGCCTCTGGCCCACCGTCGAGGCCATCAACAAGCTGGCGCCCGAGATGCAGGCGCTCTCCCATGCCGAATTGCGTGCCAAGACCGATGAATTCAAGCGCCGCCTCGCCGCCGGGGAGACACCCGACGACTTGCTCGTCGAGGCGTTCGCCGTCTGCCGGGAGGCCGCTGGTCGGCTGGAATCGCATCCGTATCCCAAGCGGCCGTTCGACGTGCAGCTCATCGGCGGTATGGTCCTCCATCATGGCAAGATCACAGAGATGGCAACCGGTGAGGGCAAGACTCTCGTCGCAACACTGCCCGCATACCTTAACGCGCTCACCGGCAAAGGCGTCCATATCATCACCGTAAACGACTTCCTTGCCCGCCGGGACGCCGAATGGATGAGGCCGGTCTATGAATTCCTCGGCCTCACGGTCGGATGCATCCAGAACGATATGCCACGCTGGGAGAAGAAGCAGGCGTATGCCTGCGATATCACATACGGGCAGAACAGCGAGTTCGGCTTTGACTACCTCCGCGACAACATGGCGATCTCGAAGGATGACCAGACCCAGCGGCCGTTGCACTATTGCATCGTCGACGAGGTCGACTCGATCCTCATCGACGAAGCCCGGACCCCGCTGATCATCTCCGGCAGACCCGAGGGCTCGTCCGACAAATACTACCAGGCCAACC
>JAUWKK010000287.1 GCA_030614245.1 Planctomycetota bacterium
CGGAACCCCGGCGATTTCATCACAGGGCCGCCGGCCGGTGTGCTCGAGATGTGGGATGAACTGGGCCGCAGCCGCCGTGTCGTCGGGATCGGAGCGCTCGACAGCCATTCACGTGGCGTCCCGTTCAACTGGTTCCCGTGGAAATTGATGACGCTCTTCCCGCTCGGGCACATCTTCCGAACCGTGCGCACGCATGTGCTGGTCGAGCCTTATGCCGGCGACGACAGGCCGGATTTGGACAAGACCATAGCCGCACTGGCTGGCGGCCGGTGCTTTGTGGATTATCTGCCCAACGGTGACGGGACGGGATTCGAATTCAACGCATTTCACCCGGAAAAGCCGGCTGCGGTGATGGGGGACGAAGTGACGGCTGGGGATTGGTCTCTTGCCGTGCGCACCCCAATTCGCGCACGGATCCGCATCCTGCGTGATGGGCAGCCGATTGCCGAGACGACCGGAACCGAACTGGATGCCGCTGCCACCGGCCCTGGAGTCTATCGAGTCGAGGCAACCAGAGACGGCAAGCCCTGGCTGTTCAGCAACCCGATCTACATCAGATAGAAGAAGCCAGATCAGTAATCAGTAGCCAGTAGCCAGTGGTCAGTGGTCAGTGTGATCATTCTTGACTGCTTACTGATAACTGCTTACTGCTTACTGATAACTGCTTACTGCTCTTCATTGCGGAGATATCCTTGCGAATCTCGTGCGCAAGGTTCTTGATTTGCAGCATTGTCTTGCGGACGCGCGTGCCGGCTGTCTTGTTGCCACCCTCAAACTTGGCTATATCCGCCTTGGCAGCTTCGACGATTTCTACGATGCAATCGAATTTTTCCATTATGCTTCTCCTGTCAGCTCGCGAAGGCAGCGCCGACGCGATCAGCCCGAGAAATGCTCCATTCCCGACTAATATTCTATATGTGTGGAAGAAACTTTCAAGCGAAAAACCTTGAGAATCCGGTGCCGGATGCCGGCGCGCTCGCAGGGGATTTGCGCATAAGCGCTTAAGCGCTTATGCGCTATCCACCGCCATACACATTCTCAAGTCGGGCCACCGCGGGCGCGATTGCACGCCTTGCTCTCACTTTCCGACGCAGAATCGCTCGAAAATGGCGTCGAGCAGGTCGTCGTCAGCGACGTCGCCGGTAAGCCGGCCGATGTTGTCCAGAGCCTCGCGAATCTCGAGCGCGATCAGCTCCTCGCCGGCATTCCCCGAAGCAAGCTCGGACGCAGCCGAAATGCACTTGTCGGCCCGGCGTAAGGCTTCCCTCAGGCGGACGTTCGCGGCGAACGGGTGAGCCGACACGTCTACTTCTCCCGAAGCCACGGCGCCGGCCATTGCTGCCAGAAGCTCCTCAATGCCGCTCCCCTCCGGGGCTGAGACCGCAACGACGTGATCAACACCGAATCGCAAGGCTGTTGCCTCTTGCGCGGCGGACTGCGGCAGGTCGGTCTTGTTGACGACGACGATGCACGGCACGGGCGGCCGCGTTGCCCAGAGCATCCGATCCGCTTCCGACGCCCCCGCGTTGCCGTCGATGACATAAAGCAGGAGTTGAGCAGAGTTTAGCGCCTCGTGCGTGCGCTCGACGGCGCAGCGTTGGATGGCGTCCTGCGCGGCTTCCACGCCGGCCGTATCGATCAGTCGAAACTCCATCCCGCCGACTTCGATGGCCGCCTCGACCGTGTCGCGCGTCGTTCCCGGGATATGCGTCACAATGGCGCGGTCGCCGCCCGCGAGGCGGTTGAGCAGGGAAGACTTGCCGGCGTTGGGGAGCCCTGCGATGGCTGTGGTGATGCCGGCCTTGCCGCTGCCGGCACGCTCCCGCGAGCCGATCAGGCTGGCGATCATCGTGCGGGCTTCTGCCAGCGATGACGCAATCTCCTCGCTGGAGATCAGTTCGATATCCTGGTCGCTGAAGTCGATGCCCGTCTCGACGTACGCCCTCAGGCCGATCAGGTGGTCGCGCAGCTCGGCTAAACGGTCCGAGGACGAGCTTGCGAGCTGTCCGACTGCGACGCGGAGGTCGGCGTCGTTACGTGCGTGGATGACGGCCATGACGGCCTCAGCCTGCGTCAGATTGATCCGGCCGTTAAGGAACGCCCTGCGCGTGAACTCGCCCGGTCCGGCGAGGCGTGCGCCCTGCTGCAGCAACTCGTCTAGCAGCACTTGCAGGATAACGGGGCTGCCGATCGTGTGCAGCTCGACTATATCCTGGCGGGTGTATGACCGGGGGGCCGGCATCAGGTAGAGTGTGGCGGGCAGGTGGATGCGCCCGCCCCAGAGGCGGATTGAGACGCGACGGGACGACCACGGCCTGATCTCGGCCAGCCTGACAGGGGGATCGACGATCTTCTGCACGATATCGACCGCATCGTCGCCCGAGAGGCGCGTGATAGCCCTGGCAGCCGATCCGGCGGGTGTCGATACCGCAGCGATCGTGTCGGTGTGATAGAGCATCACTGCCGTCGTTTTTTCTTGGCTTTTCTCGCGGCCTTTGTGGCTTCAAGCGCCGAAGGAGCAGGTGCCACCGGCCCCGGGCCCGCCTCATCGAGCTTCGCCAGATGCCGGCGGATGAGCTTGCTCTCGGCGACGCCGATTGCCGTGCTGGTCAGGAAGTAGAGCACCAGGCCCGAAGGCATCGAGTAGAAGATGAACCCGAACACCAGCGGCATGAACTTCATAATCTGCTGCGTCTGCTGCGCCTGCGGGTCCTGGGACTGCGGGGTGAGCTTCTGCTGCCAGAGCATTGCGCCGATCATGAGCAGGGGCAGGATGTTGATAGACCAACCCAAGACGGGGATCCGCGAGGGCAGAATAAACAGCGCGTCGGGGGCGGAGAGATCGTTGATCCAGTTCGTCCACGGGTTTAAGTTGAAAGATGCCTGGCGGAGATCGACGCTGGCGTACAGGGCGCCGTACAGCCCGATGAGGACGGGCAACTGCACGAGCATCGGCAGGCAGCCGCCCATGGGGTTCACTCCCTGCTGCTTGTAGAGCTTCATCATCTCCTGGTTCACGCGCGCCTTGTCATCCTTGAACTTCTCGCGGAGTTCCTTCATCTTCGGCTGGAGTTTCTGCATCTTGTGCATCGAGGTCTGGCTCTTGCGCGAGAGCGGATGCATCGCAAGGCGGACGATGATAGTCAATACGATGATGGCAAGACCCCAGTTGCCGAGCACCTTTTGCAGGCCGGACAGCATCGACAGGAAGAAGTAGCCCATGAAGTCAAATCCGCGAGGATCGACTATGGGCAAGAAGTCGCTGTATTCCTTCATTTCCGACAGTACGTTCTTGTCCTTGGGGCCGAGATACCAGAGGTATTCATGGTGCAGCTTCTGTCCGGGCTCGAGCTCGAGGCTGATCGTCTTGATCCGCGCCGTGGCGTTGGACTCGCCTACGATGCTGCACTCAGCGGCGAAGACGAAATTTTTGAACTCGGGGTCGTTCCGCTTCTCTTTCGGCTGGAGAATCGCAGCAAAATAGTTGGACTGCACGGCAACCCACGCGGGGACGGTCTCGCTGTACTCGATAGGCCCTTTGGCCAGCTTCCCGGCTGCCGTCCTCGTGACCTTGATCTCTCCGTTGCCCCCAACCGTGCCGTACGTTCCATAGATGGTGTCCCGCGACTGGAGCTCGTCGAGCGTCGTCTCGTCCGGCGGCGTACCGGGGAGAATCTCGGGGATTATCCCCGCAGCAGTCGAGAGAGCATATTGCAGCTTTATCTTTTCTTTGCTCGTGTTGGCGATGTCGATGGCTATGTCGACGTGGCGGCTGTCGGGCTGGAGCGAGAATGTCTTCCGCACCGTCAGTTTGCCGCCGAATGTGGACTCGAACCGGACTTGCGTCTTGTCGTGGGCGGCCACCTTGTAGCGTTGCTTTTCGAACGGGAATACACCAGCCGGATCGGTCAATACGGCTGAGCGCTGATCGGGCACCACTGGGGCGGTGATGAAGAGCTTCTCGGGCTTGCCGGGCTTTGTGCCGGGCTTCGAACCGGGTGGATACATCTCCTGGTACAGATCGCTTAGCCGGAGTGAGCCCTCCGCTGCCTTGGTGCCTTGCAGGCGCCCGAGATTGCCGACATTATAGTTCAGCAGGCGAATGGCCTCGACGGCCGCACCGGTATTGGTCAGTTTCAGCCGGACGTGGCTGCTCTCGATCTCGAGGGTCTGCTCCTCCGGCTCGGGCTC
>JAUWKK010000326.1 GCA_030614245.1 Planctomycetota bacterium
AAGAGAAGAAGTATCAGTGGCCTATCTTACTACTTACTACTTACTACGTACTGATTACTGATTTTTGTGCTGCAACATCCGCATGCGATGCCGAGACTCGCTATTGTGGCATGCGGACGGTGATCCGGGTTCGGCGCACGGGTGCCACGGTCAACCGTCTTGGGTTGGCCGTGCTCCACGCCCAAGCTTCGCTTGAACGTGCCACCCAGCAAGGAGGCCAACGGATTGTGCCGAGGTGACCGTGGTTGTCCTGACGATACTCGACGATGCCGCGATTGCGCGCATGGTAGTCCGATTGTTGGAAGGCTGGGGCCACACGGTGGTCTCGGTGGCCGACCCCCACGGTGCCGGCGGCGCACTTCGCCGCCAATCCTTCGATCTCATTCTGGCAAACAGGGCATTCGATGACGGCGGCACTTCGATGGCGCCGCTCGTTCAGCAGTATTGCCCCCACGTTCCGCTGATAGCGATCTGCGCTGAAGGCCCCGAGTGCCCGACCGAAGGCTCTTTCGTATGGGATCGTCTGCATGCGCCGATCGAGCCGGTGCGGCTGCGCGAACTCGTCCACCTGGCCGAATGTCACAAGAAGACTCTCGACGAGAACCAGCGGCTGCGCGAGGAACTCGCGCGCGCGCGGGCGACTGAGGCGATTGCCGGGCCGGCTTCTTCGGCCGAAAGGCTGAGGGAATCGGTGCGATGCGCCGCACAGTGCAGCGCCAACGTGCTCATCCGCGGCGAACCCGGCAGCGGCAAGGAGTATCTTGCACGCGCCATCCACAAGGCGGCAGCGAGCGATCCGGGGCCGTTTGTGATCGCACACTGCGATGAACTCTCGCCCGAGGACATCAACCCGAACAGCTCGCCGGATTCGGCAGGGTGCAGTTTCGTGCAGCGGGCGCATGGTGGAGTTCTATTCCTGGATGAGATCGCCGACGCGTCGAGCGACTGCCAGGAGGCACTGCTGGAGATGCTCGACCGGCGCGGCCGCAACCGGCAGGAACCTGATGCGTTCCGCGTGATAGCGTCGACAGCCTGTGACGTCGAGACTGAAGTTCAGACGGGCCGTTTCCGCGAGGACCTCTTTCTGAAACTGAACGTGCTGGGCATAACGGTTCCGCCGCTGCGCGAACGGACGGAAGACCTGCTGCCGCTGGCCGAAGAGCTGCTTCGTGCCTACTGCCTTCGTCACAATCGGCCACAGCCGAAGCTGCCTTCGGGAATCGCCGCGGCACTGGTGAGCCACAACTGGCCGGGCAATGTGCGCGAACTGTCGCAAGTTATCGAGCGGATCGTATTGCTGAGCGATGGCGACACGATACGCGCCGACGACATCCGAACGCTGGGCGGGATCAATACGCCCGCAGAGGATTCCGAACCCGCCTGCCGGACGGGCAGGCGCGAGGATGCGGTCGTCGTCCTCGCTGCCGCCGCGTGGTCATCGCTGACGCTCGATGAGTTCAACGAGCAGGTGATTTGCGGGCTGGAGAAGCAGTACGTGTGCTCGATCCTGCGATCTCAGCAGGGGCGCGTGAACGCCGCAGCCGCTCGCGGGCGCATTCCGCAGCGAACGTTCCGCCGCATGCTCCGCCGGCACAACATCTCGCCCACCGAGTTCAGAATGGCGCGTGGCCGCTCGTGAGCAACGTCTCCCGTTCATACCATTTCCGCCGCCAAAGACCCCCTATTGAAGAATCAGCTCGTTTAGGTTAGAATGTCTGCACACACGCCGGCGCAATACGCAACAGACGGCAATGAACGAGGAGACATCCCGTGAAAGCAATTATGGTCATGTTCGATTCACTCAACCGTCACATGCTGCCACCGTACGGCTGCGATTGGCTGCATGCGCCGAACTTCGAGCGGCTGGCCAGGCGGACGGTCACGTTCGATAACAGCTATGCTGGCTCGCTGCCCTGCATGCCCGCCAGGCGGGATATTCACACGGGGCGATACAACTTCCTGCACCGAAGCTGGGGGCCGATGGAGCCCTTTGACGACTCGATGCCGCAAATCCTCAAAAAGAACGGCTGCTACTCGCATATCGCCAGCGACCATTACCACTACTGGGAAGACGGCGGCTGCACCTATCACACCCGATACAACTCGTGGGAGATATCGCGCGGGCAGGAGGGCGACCCCTGGCTGGCCGATCTCACCGACAACGTAACCATCCCTGAATCGCGCAACAGCCGCAACAAAGGATGGGACATGCACCGGCAGGATTGGGTCAATCGCTTCTACATGCAAGAAGAAGCGCAGATGCCGCAAGCGAAGACTTTCGCCCGAGGGCTCGAGTTCATACGCACCAATCACGGTGCCGACAAGTGGTTTCTCCAGATCGAGACCTTCGACCCGCACGAGCCTTACTACGTCCCGCAGAAGTATCTCGATTTGTATCCGCACGATTACGATGGCCCGCACTGGGACTGGCCGCAGTACCGGCGCGTCACGGAGACGCCCGAGGACGTGCAGCACATGCGGTGCGTGAACGCCGCGCTCATCAGCATGTGCGATCATTACCTCGGCGAGGTGCTCGATCTGATGGACGAACTGGACCTCTGGCGGGATACGATGCTGATAGTGAACACCGATCACGGCTTCCTGCTCGGCGAGCACGACTGGTGGGGCAAATGCCGCCAGCCCTTCTACAACGAGGTCGCGCACACGCCGCTTTTCATCTGGGACCCGCGCTGCGGCATCATGGGCGAGCACCGCACCAGCCTGGTGCAGACTATCGACCTGGCACCGACGCTGCTCGAGTACTTCGGCATAGATCTCACGCCCGACGTGGCAGGCCATCCGCTGCGCGATACGATAGCGAAGGACACATCCGTGCGCGAGGCCGGGCTCTTCGGGATGCACGGTGCTCACGTCAACGTCACCGACGGGCGATACGTATACATGCGAGGAGCTGCAAGGCCCGACAATTCGCCGCTGTATAACTACACCCTGATGCCAACACACATGCGGCGCATGTTCAGCGTCGACGAACTGTCCGATATTCAACTGGCCGAGCCTTTTTCATTCACAAAGGGCTGCCGCACGATGAAGATCGAGTCGCGCGGAGGGGAGGCCCCGCAGGAGTTCGGCACGATGCTCTTCGATCTGGAGAATGATCCAGGGCAGGAGAATCCAATCGACGCCCCCGCCGCCGAGGAGAGAATGATCGGCCATCTCGTGAGGCTGATGAAGGACAGCGACGCCCCTGAGGAGCAGTTCGACCGGCTGGGTCTGGAGGCTTAACAGCCGGCCGCGGGCGGGCCACTTTGTAATTGGCAAAAACGCCAAGCCTTGTCATGCTGAGCTCTGAGCGAAGCATCTTTCGCCGGTTGAACGAGCTTGGGGCCAAAGATTCTTCGCTTCGCTCAGAATGACATTTCTTTCCGGTCATGCTGAGATATGAGTCCTCCAGAGGCGGGCTGATCCCGGGTGCCACGTTCAAGCGTAGCTTGGACGTGCAGTTGCAGATGAGATGAGAC
>JAUWKK010000401.1 GCA_030614245.1 Planctomycetota bacterium
GCCGAAGGCGCGGCAATGGGCACCCCGGCGCGGCGGATGATCTCGCGCGCGGGCTCGCAAGCCGGGAGCCGCAGCCCTACCGTCCCGCCATCGCGCGCCGGCAGCACAACCGTCAGCGGGCCCGGCCAGAACTGATCGGTAACTTTGCGCACCAGCAGCGGAACATACGCCGCGTGCCGCGGAACGTCGTCCCGATCAGCCAGCAGCAGCGCATACAACTGCCCCGACGGACGCTTCTTCACGTGATTGAGCCGCTCGATTGCTCTCGGCAGAGATGCATTGGCTCCAATGCCGTAAACAGTCTCGGTGGGGAAGGCGACTATCCGGCCCGCGACGAGCGCCGCAGCCGCTCGATCATAGACGGCAGAATCGCTGTCTTCACCTGAGAGGCGTAATACTTGGGTCATTATGCAAGATTCGTCGTTGGGACAACGTGGCGGTTCAGCACACATTAGACCACGAAAGGTTGGAGACTGTCAAGGAAAAACGCAGGAGCGGCGCGCCGGCGACGCGAGAACGGCAACTGCCGGCTTATCGCTTTCTTCGCGCAGCGGCAAGCGTGGCTGCGCCCAGGATGCATATCAGGATCGTGGCGGGCTCGGGTACAACATTAAGTTCGAGGGATACCTGCCGGCTGAAGGTGTCGCCGCTGAAATCGGCGATCATGATGCCGATGTTGCTGATCTCGTGCAGGTCGCGGTCGTTGATGGCATATATTCCGCCGTCGGACCACGACAGGCCGCCGCCGGTGTGGGGATCGGGGTTGTCTTCGATGCTCCATGCCTCGGCTGCGAGGAAATCGAGCTCGAGCAGCGCGGTATCACCCACGTGGAACTCGACCCATGGGCCGCTCCACGCGGTGTTATTCCGCAACTCGCTGCTGGGCCAGCCGCTGGGGCCGGTCAGCCCGGTATTCATATACAGAGCCATGTTCACAGTGCTGCCGATTGGGCCGTCGAGATAGCTGACGCCCATCGTGTAACTATCGTAGATGTGCAGGCTGGAATTGTCGTGCGGCTTGCAGCCTCCGGGCACGCCTTCGTCTCTCAGCAGCCCGGCCAATGGACCGACCGGCCAGTTATCGCCGACGATCATCTTGCCGTCGTCACCAGGGCCGAGAGTGATAAGGAACCCCACGCCGCCAGCCGTCAGATCGACCCTGCCATCAAGTGAACTGCCGCCTGACGATTCCCATATCTGGTGATAGAACTCATCGCTATCCAGCAATTCCACGTCAGGCATCGTGAAAGGGACTGCCAAAGCAGGAGCAGCAATCGCACAAACTGCGATGATGGCCGGCAATACTTTCATTGATTGATCTCCCAATACCCCGCTCCCTGGTATAGTATACGGCATATTCCGTGCCGATGCAACTGAAAAAATGCTGTTTGTCGATAAGTCTTTCGTGATTCAGGCATTACACCAGCCGCAGCCGATGCCTGACAGTTGAACAGTTTCGCCGGCATGGTGCCGGAATGGGACACACATCACGCGGCGTTTTGCATAAACCATTCGCGTTCAACGAATTAGGCCATGTTGCGTCAAACGAACGCCATGTTCAGTTCTTGCAACAAATTTCGCCCGATTCCCCCCATCGCTACAGGTTTCCGTGGAGGATTCCTGGCTCTGTGGCGCTCGGAGACCGAATGCGGCTCCGCCATCAATCACAAGCTCAAAAACTCTTGATTTCACAAGACGGTAATGGTAAACTTCCTAAGAAGGCGTGTTGGCACCGCAAGTCTTTGGCGGGCCTATTGTTATGACAATACATCGAAAAGATCCGGTCGGTTCTGCCGCAGCGCTTGTGCTCCTGTCGCTCTTCGTCATGGCGCCGGGTTGCTTCTGGCGAGGAGATGACAGCGGGCTGATGAAGGTGGAGGAGTTTGATCGGCTGCCCCGCGAGCGCGAAGTTAATCTGCTGGAGGGGGAACTGCTTCACGTAGTGGGGCCGGATGAGACGTTTCAGAGCATAAGCGGACTCTACGGTGTGCCATCAGATGCCATCATCCGGCGCAACAGGCTGGCCGGCTCGGCGATTGAGGTCGGCCTGCTGATCGCCATACCCGCTCCCGACAGGCATGCGGTGTCACCCTCCGCAGGCGGGCCGGCTGCCCGCGAGGTCGTCGCTCACGTGCCGGCCACGAGCGGAACATCGCACGCCTGGCCGGTGAGGGGCCGCGTGATCCGCCGCTATGGAACGAGCACGGAGGTCGGCATATTCCGCGGGATCGACGTCGCCGCGAAGGCCGGCACGAAGGTGCTCGCCTCCAGAAGCGGCCTCGTCAGGTACGTCTCGAGCACGCTGCCGGGGATGGGCTCGGTGGTTATCCTCGATCACGGCGGCGATCACTGGACATTCTACGGCCATCTGGGTAAGATTACCGTACAGGCAGGCACGCGCGTCCAGCGTGGACAAGCAATCGGCACAGTCGGGCGAACGGGCCGGGCGGCGACGGATTGCCTGCACTTTCGTATCTATCGCAATGGAAGGCCGGTCGATCCGATCCCGCTCTTGAAATAACAAGCAGACAGGTCGATGGGAACGGAACCACAGATGAACGACGTGGGATAGGCCTTGCCTCCGGCGGGCAGGTGAGACATTGCTGATCGGTGTAGTCTCGGATACTCACATTGGAGCTAACGGTAACTTGCCGGAGGACTTGATCGAGGGGCTTCA
>JAUWKK010000166.1 GCA_030614245.1 Planctomycetota bacterium
CAACGGGTGGTGGTGGTGTGGTGGTGGTGGTGTTTTCCAAGTCGGTTATGGGCGGCGGCGATGGTGGCGGTGGTGAAACAGGCTGAATGTTGTCGGGCGGCGGGGTGATGTCCGGTGGTGTTCGGATGACGAGTTGCGGCCTTTCGGCGTCATCGTTGCCCAGGCCCCGTGCCAGCGGGTCGATGCCCTGCTCCCGCATCCTGTCGAGGCTGCGTTCGTGATACCAGAGCACTCCGACGAGTATGGCGACCGACATTACAGCAAAGAGCGTGACCTTGGCTTCCTTGTTGAGCATTTTGGGATCCTTCTGTGGCTGAGCCACAAACGAGTTTTCAGCGATCAGGGCGGTTTTTGGCAGATTTGCTGCCGTCTGCCCGACCGGGAGGCATGCCGAATCACCGATGGTGAGCGTGCTCCAGTTCCAATTGTCGCTACTCGGGTTATGATTTTCAATTGTAATTCAAAATAATGGCGGCGGGGGCACAGGAATCGGAAAGGCCCGTGCTGCCGGGTGCATCCGGCGGCACAGGCCTTGGTGATTTTTGATCTTGTGGCCCGTTACTAGCGGCTTACGCGGCGCTTGGCGATATCCCGCTTGCGAGCCCAGACGACAATCGGGCTGGCGATGAAAATCGAGGAATACGTTCCGACGACTACGCCGATCAGCAGTGCGAGGGCGAAATTGTGAATGACGCCGCCGCCCCAGATGAACAGCGCCAGCAACGCAGCGAGCGTCGTCAGCGACGTCAGCAGGGTTCTCGATAGAGTCTGGTTGATGCTCGTGTTCACGATGGTCTCGTACGTCTCGCGCCGCATCGTGCCGAGGTTCTCGCGGATGCGGTCGAAGAGCACGATGGTGTCGTTGAGCGAGTAGCCGATGATGGTGAGCAGTGCAGCGACGATGTGCAGGTTGATCTGCACGTTGAGCATTGCGAGCACGCCGACCGTAATGATGACGTCGTGAACGAGTGCGACGATGGCCGCCAGGCCGAAACGCAGTTCGAACCTGAACCAGATATACGCCACTATCACCAGCAGCGAGAGCGTGATGGCGAGGATGGCGTGCTGCTGCATCTCGCCGGCAACGGACGGGCCGGTCGCGGTGATGCTGGCGAAGACTACTTCTCCCTTGTCGTCGTGTTCGATCTTGTCGGCGAGTGCCCGGGCAACGTCGCTGCGAATGGCAAGGGTGTGGAAGATATCGACGAGATGCCCGCGAACCAGCGTCTGGTCGGGGCTCTTTACGCGGACTTCCACCTGCGTGACGAGGCCGTCGTCCCCGGGCTGCCCCGTCGGCTTGACGACAGCGTCGTCGTGGCCCTTTTCCCGCACGAGTTTCTGCACGCGGGCGGGGTCGAAGGGCCTATCGAGGGTAATCTCGAACTTGAGGCCGCCGCCGTGAGGATCGGCCTTGCCGTCAACTTCCGGGGGGATGCTCTCGGGTTCCCTGATCAACGGCGAGGCAATGAACGGGGTGCGGATCAGGAACTCGGCTTTGCCCTTGTCATCGCCGGAGATCAGCGATTGCACGCCGCTGCCGCCGAGACCGACGGTGGCGAGTCGATCGCGGATCCACGTGTCGGTTGTGCCCTCTTTCATTACGACGTGCAGGCGGGTGCCGCCCTCAAAGTCGGTATCGAGGATATCGCGGCCTCGGTAGCCTACCATCGTTATGCCCGCGAGCAGGACGACGAGCGAGGCGGCAATCGTCTTCCGGCTCAGATTCAGGAATGCGATGCTCGTCGGCTTGATGAGCTGCATCATCTTGACTTCGCTGACGAGCTTGCCTATCACGAGCCACTCGAATATGGTGCGCGTGACGAACAGTGCGGTGAAGAGGCTGAATATGATACCGAGCCCGAGCGTGACTGCGAAGCCGCGGATGGGGCCGGTGCCGAACCTGTAGAGGATGGCCGCGGTGAATAGCGTCGTCAGGTTGGCATCGATGATCGCGGAGAGCGCTCGCTTGTAGCCGTCCTGTATGACGCCGAGCATCGGTTTCTCGGCTCGCCGCCGGCGTTCCTCGCGGATGCGCTCGAAGATCAGCACGTTCGCGTCAACCGACATGCCGACCGTCAGGATGATACCGGCAATGCCCGGCAGGGTGAGTGTGGCGTTGTAGACGGCCAGCGCGCTGACGAGCAGGACGATGTTGAAGACCAGCGCGAAATCCGCGATCGCACCGGCGAGCAAATAGTAGACGGCCATGAAGACCAGCACGGCGATGAGGCCTATGATGATGGCGTGCTTGCCGGAATCGACCGAGGATTTGCCGAGCGTGGGGCCGACCTGGTTGACGCCGGCACGCTGCAAGGCGGCTGGCAGCTTGCCGGAGACCAGCACGGTGCGGAGCGTCTCGGCTTCTTCATACGAGAAACTGCCGGTAATCCGGCCGCTGCCGCTGATTGCGCTCTGGATCGTCGGGGCGGAATAGAGCGTCCCCTGCCTGGTGATCTTGCCCGGTTTGCCCGGTTCACCGCCTTCGCGAACGTCGTCGAGTATGATCGCCAGACGCTTATTGATGTTGGCGCTGGTGACGGAGTAAAAGTTGCTCTTGCCGCGGGCATCGAAATCCAGTGATACCTGGTAGCCGCCCTTCTCAGTGTCAGGGTCCACGCTTGCACCGACAACCATGCTGCCCGACACCTCGATATCGTTCGGAAATGAATCGGATACCAGCAGCCAGTTGCCGGTGGTCTTCGCCTGGTACCAGTGATAGCCCTCGGGGGTGCCGTCATTCGGTTTCTTGTACCTGTTATTCAGTGTCTCATTATGGCAGAGGAGTCGGAACTCGAGGTGGCCGATGCCCTCGATGGCGCGTTGGATCTCGGCTATATCCTCCGTCTTGGTCTGCGGAATCTGCACTATCAGGCGCCTGGTGCCGTCCAGTTGAATGACCGGCTCCATCAGGCCCTTAGCGTTGATGCGCTTCTCGATGATCGACTTGACGTCCCCGGCCAGTTTCTTCGTATTAGCGGTCTTCTCGCCGAACTGGATGTCGTAGATCAGTTCAGCGCCGCCGGTGAGGTCCAGGCCGAGCGTCAGTCCGCGCAGATAGACTGTCATGTCGCGGGTGATGACCTTCTTGTTCTCGACGATCTCCTCGCTAGTGGTCTTGCCGTAGAGCTCTTTGAAGCTGTGGAAGATGCCGAAAGTCGCGTTGTGGGCATAATAGGCCCAGGGGCGGATGAGAACCCTCGTGCCCTCGTGAATGACGCGCTTCTTCTTGATCGGAATACCGTTTTCGTTGAGCGTGTCAGTCACCGTGGCCGTATACACCTCGGTATCCTGAATGGGGTACACCGCCAGGATCGAGAGGATCAGCACGATGGCGATGACTAAGGCTTTTGAACGTATCTCTCGGGGCATTGCACAAACCTCTGCACGTGAATGAGTTTAGTTCTTACCGGGCGAAATGCCGTGGGAAAGGCAGGGATGAAGGTTAATCATCCTTCCTTAACTATGTGGGCGATTGCGGAGCGATTGAGCCGGAGTTTCGCCTTGTCTTCAGCCCTTATTATCACTTCGTTTTCCATCACGGCAGTGACCGTTCCGTGAATTCCCCCGATCGTGATGATGTCGTCGTTCACTCGAACGCCGGCGAGGAGCGCCTTACGTGCGGCTTCTTTCTTCTTCTGCGGGCGGATCATTATGAAGTACATCACCATGAATATGACGATGAGAGGGACGCCCAACTGGTAGAACATGTTCTGCATGCCGCCTGGCCTGGCCTGGCGGCCCTGGTTACCCTTGGGCTCAACAGTCTCGACGCCCTGCTGCTGTTGCTCCTGCCGGCCTTCCGCGGGTGCTCCACCCTCGGCCGGCGGGGCCGGTTCATTTGCAGTCTCTGCCATTACTCGGCTCCTTCTGCGTTATTCTCCGCTATTCTTGCTTCTTTTGATATTGCTGCCCTTTCGGGGGGATGTCCGGCTCCTTCAGCCTCGCTCTTCATCGCCTCGGGCGAAATCGGCGAGGAACCTGCCCGTGAATGCCTCTAAGCAGCCATCGGTGATCGCCCCTCGCAGCTCGCGCATAAGGTTCTGATAGAACCACATGTTGTGAAGTGTGGCCAGCATGCCGGCCAGGGATTCGCCGGCCATGAACAAATGCCGCATGTAGGCCCTCGAGTATCCCCTGCACGTGGGGCATTCGCAATCGGCGTCTATCGGGCGCGGGTCGTCTCGATGCCGGGCGTTCCGCAGCCGTACCTTGCCGTAACGCGTGAATACGCAGGCGTTTCGGGCATTACGGGCGGGCATTACGCAATCGAACATGTCCACACCGGCTGCCGCCGACGCGATGATGTCTTCCGGCGTGCCCACGCCCATGAGGTATCGCGGCCGATCTGCGGGCAGCTCCGGCACAGTCCAGCCTAGCGTCTCGTTCATCAGCCCGGCGCCTTCACCTACCGACAGGCCGCCGATGGCGTAGCCGTCGAAGCCGATCTCGACGAGCCTGCGGGCACATTCGCGCCGCTGCGACTCGAATACGCTGCCCTGCACGATCCCGAAGAGCGCCTGGTCGGCCCGTTTGTGAGCTGCCCTGCTGCGCTCCGCCCATGCGATGGTGCGTTCCATCGCCTTGCGGGCCGTCTCCGGCGCGGCCGGATAAGCCACACATTCGTCGCACGCCATTATCACGTCGGCGCCGAGGGCTTCCTGGATATCGACGGCGCGCGCGGGGGGCATCATCAGTGTCGCGCCGTCGATGTGCGACTGGAATTCGACTCCCTCATCCGTTATCCGCCGCAGCTTCGCCAGCGAGAATACCTGGTATCCGCCGCTGTCGGTCAGGATTGGCCCGTCCCAGTTCATGAACCCGTGCAGCCCGCCCAACCGTGCGATCACGTCTTCGCCCGGACGCAAGCTCAGGTGATAGGCATTGCCCAGGATCATCGTCGCACCCGTAGTACGGAGCATCTCGGGCGTCATCATCTTGACGGTGGCATTGGTGCCGACGGGCATGAAGACGGGGGTCTCGACCGTTCCGTGTTTTGTGACGAGCCGTCCGCAGCGCGCCGCGCCGTCCCTGGCGATCACTTCATATTTCAATGAACATTCAGCCATCGGCTTCCGGCTTTTCTTTGTCTCCGAGCCCCCGCCGGCGCAGGCTGGCGGTCAGTCGACTGGCCGGTCTTTCCAAAGCCGCAGTATCTCGGCCTGGGGGTAGTAATGCTGGAGGATACTCATCCAATCGTGCCCGGCGTCAGCCATTCCCTTGGCTCCCCATTGGCAAAGCCCGACGCCGTGCCCCCAGCCGTAGCCTTCTATCTCGATCGCGTCTTCGCTGCTGCTGAAAGTCAGTTTTGTGCTCTTGACCTTCCGGAAGCCGACCATTCGGCGGAAATCACGGCTGGTCATCACGATGGGGCCGCCGGTTTTCAGCTCGATCTCGATCTTCGCCGAGCGCCCGCTCGCGTCTCTCTCCAGCCCGCGAACCGAGGTGACGGCGTCGACCACGTAATCCAGTTCTCGCAGCCCTGCGGCCAGTTCGGCCTTCGGCACGGCCACGCGCCAGTGATATATCGAGTCGGGCGTTGCCGTGCCGGCAACGTGCATAGCCGGATTACAGAAGTTGCAGGGGCATCCGCGCAGCGGGGGGATATCCATCGTCCGCTCGCCCAGTGCAACGGCCGCGCCGGTCGTATGCCCGCCGCAGCAGGCGCTGTAATATGCCATCAGCGGCAGACCGCCGTAAGCCAGCACGACGCCTCGGGTCTGCTCCACGGCGTTGGTCACTTTCCGCGATTCGCGCGACGCGCCGCCGTAAACCTGATCGGACTGCGTTGCGCGCAGGTCGAAGTGCGACCTGCGGCGCCGCTTCCATTGCCGCAACGCGTAACTCCGAGCCGCTATCGCCTGAGCCTCGAGGGCCGCCGCCGGCCAGTTGGGACTCATCTCGCAGCCGCCCACGCCCAGCAGATAGCTCTCCACGTCGACCAGGTTGATCGCATCGAGCTCTCTTCCGCCCGTGCGGCGGGCGATTCGCATCGCTCCGCGATACTGCTTGCCGTTGAGCTCTATCAGCGGCTCGCCGAGCGGCTCAAGATCGATCCGGACTGCCTCGAACTGTCTATTGCCGACAGCCAGGCCCGACGCCGCCGGGCGGACCGTCAACTTCGGCAATCGCCTCCACTTGGCCAGGACGGTCGGCCCGTTCAGCACCGCTACCGGCCCGTCGCAGCGGACCTCGCACTTCTCTGCCGCTTCAAGCACGCAGACGCGCAGCAGCGGCGGGCTGTCGGGGAACTCGTGACTTCTTCTCGGAATGTCGGGCTTTCTTTCCCAAAAGCACGAAAGCAGCGAGACGGAGAACACAATGGCCACGCACAGCGCGGCGCCCACGTGCGCCGTTCTCTGCGACATGGTCGCTATGCCGGCACGTCCCGCTGTCGATTCCTTGTCAAAGTCGCCTGAATTACACAAGGAGAAGTTTATCAGAAGCCGCCGCAGAAGTAAAGGATTAATTCAAGCTGGAGTCTGTATCCAGATCGTGGGGTATGCTGGCCAACCTTGATGCAGAGGCAATGGATGTTTTCAACCCGAATCGCGTGCAAGCTGATTCCTGGCCGCGTAGCGGCCAAGGCATACAGCCTGGGGCTTCA
>JAUWKK010000160.1 GCA_030614245.1 Planctomycetota bacterium
AAATGTGTGCATGTACATCCGCCCGACGGTCATCCGCAAGAACGGAAAACGCCACGCATACTGGGCTCTGGTCGAGTCTGTGCGGACGGCGCGCGGGCCTCGTCAGCGGACGGTGGCGTACATCGGTGCGGCTGATGAGGAGACTCGCGAAGGTGTCAGGTACGCGGCGAAGGGGCGTCAGAAGAAGCTGTTCGGCGACGTAAAACCGAACTGGGTCGAAGTCGATACGTCGCGTGTGTGGGTCGAGCGCTGCCGCGAGTTCGGCGGCCCGTGGCTGGGGCTGGAACTGCTCCGCAGCGCCGATCGCCGCGAAAAGGAAAAAGCGATGCACGTCCGCTTCGAGGCGACGCAGAAGACGGGCCGCTTCAGCCCTGGAGTTGGTCGCCACCAAGAGAAAAGGAACAATTCAAGAAAGGGCGGAATGATGAGAATCCTAAAGACCGGACTTGTGCTGACCCTTGTGTTCATTGTCGGCGTGGTAGTCGGGTTGGTTGGAGCACCCCTCCACAAGTTCCGTACAGTCATACAGCAGGTGGCCGAAAAGGACACCGACCAGATCATGCTTCATACTGAGACACTAAGCCTTCTGCGCCTCGGAGAAGAGGACTCGGCAATCAAGCTCCTGGAAACAGTTCTTGACGGTGAGATTCTTAGCGTCGCCCAAAAGGCAGAAACGCCGTTGTTGCCTCTCACGGCGCGCGGCAAGAAAGCGCTGCAGGCGGCCAAGGCTTATCGGGCAATTTTCCCTTCGTCTGCTGTCGCTTCTGTCCTCCAAGGGGTGCCGGATCTCAAGTTCGAGAAGGAATGCGACTCAGGATTATGCCGGCTCCACGAGAAGAGCCTGGAGTCATCAGATGGCAGCGAATAGAGTAGCCTAAGGAGTGGCCCAACCATCGCGTCCAACGGACGCGAGATTGCTCGGTGGTCGTTCCCGCCTGCCGGTGCGCAGCCTTAATGTCCGCCGCAGAATAACAGCAGCAGCACACAGAGCGCGATTGAAAAGGCAATAGAATGACCGTAAACTAGTGCTCGGTTTTTTTCGGGATATCTGTTCGGGTCAGGGCGCGATAAACTTGAGACCTATGCGACAGGACAACTACGAGGCGGCGACGAGGCTGGCCTTCGAGGCACTGCGCGGCCAGTCCGACGAACAGATGCTGTGGCTGGGCGCGGAGCCGTGCGGAGATGCCTGGCGGCTGCCGGTCCTCGATGACTGGTTTGAGGTCGACATGTTATCTCACCGCGTTACCACGTCCGCAGGGCGCGAAGTCTCCGCAGTCTGGAGCATTCTCGCGCTGCACTACATGGCGGTCCGTTCGCGTCCCGAGCGGTGCGTGCCGGACACGACGTTCGCCGATCTGCCGGCGTCGCGGGCGTACGCCGGGGTATACCATAAGCGCGTGATCGACCGATTGTGCGGAACGGCAGGCCGAGACGCTGAGACGCTGCGCGCCGCAGCGAAAGCACTGGCTGGCCGCGGCACTGAAGGTGGCGACCTCGCCTTCGACTTCGACGAGTTCCCCCGAGTGCCGCTCAGGCTCGTATGGCACGCTCCCGACGAAGAATTCCCGCCATCGGCGACACTGCTCCTGCCGCGCAATATCGAATCTTTCTTCTGCACGGAGGATATCGTCGTGCTGTCGGAGCGCCTGGTCTCGCACCTCGGCGGCCGGTGCTTCTGATCCGGGCTCCTCCAAGCAGAGAGAATCAGACTCGAACGCCGACAAATATGGAAACAACCCCACCCGTAAGTGGAATGTGGCGCACCTGCTCGAAGCCCGCTTCGCTCATCATCGCCGTCACCCGTTCGGGGGGAGGAAAATCTTCGATGGATTCGACGAGGTATCGGTAGGCGTTCCCGCGCGAAAGCAGCCGCGCCGCCAGCCGGATGAACGTCCGATTGTAGACCCGATAGAGCATCCGCAACAGCCTGCCGCCCGGCACTGTCAGCTCCAGGACTACAAGGCAGCCGCCCGGACGGATCACCCGCCGCATCTCACTAAGAGCCGCCCGGCGATCCTCGATGTTGCGCAGGCAGAAAGCAGTGATAACCCCCGAGAACGAAGCGTCTGTATACGCCAGTGCCGAAGCGTTGCCGGCCTGGAACGAGATCGAGCCGGCCAATGCGGCCCGCCGGGCTTTTGTCTTCGCCAGGGCCAGCATCTCCAGAGAAGGATCGACACCCACGACGCTCGCCCCGGGACGGCGGCGGAGAATCTCGATTGCGACGTCGCCCGTCCCGGTGCCGATATCGAGATAGCATCCGTCCTCGGTGGGGTCGAGAAATGCAATAGCACGCCGACGCCAGTAGCCGGCGAGCCCGAGCGATATCACACGGTTCATCAGGTCGTATCGCAGCGCGATTGCACCGAACATCGCGCGGTTCTCTTCGCCTGATACGAGAGTGTCGCGGTTGTCGTGTCTGCCGGTCAATTGCGGGGCTGCTCCGAAAAGGTTTCGACGATCCGGTAGTGCGAATCCCTGCGTGCCGGGGTGAAGCCCGAGCGGCGGATGATCGCAAGCACCTCGTCGAGATTCGTCCGCCGCCGGTGGCCGGTCGTCCGCAGGACATTCTCCTCGGCCAGCAGCCCGCCGAAGTCGTCGGCACCGGCGATCAGAGCCAGCGAGCCGGCCGTGATGCTCTCGCTGAACCACGACGACTGCACGTGCTCGAAATTGTCCAGCATGAGCCGCGACGTCGCGATTATCCGCACGTAACGGGCAGGATGCGCACCGGTTGGCACGCGCCCGGTCAGTGGCGAGCCGCCCGGCTTGAACGACCACGGTATGAACGAACTGAACCCGCCCGTGCGATCCTGCAAGTCTCGCAGCCGCAGCAGGTGCTCGATGATCTCCTCGTCGGTCTCGACGTGGCCGAACATCAGCGTAGCGGTCGTCTTGAACCCGAGCCGGTGCGCATCCTCCATGACGGCAAGCCATTCGTCTGCGGAGCACTTGTTCGGCGCGATCTCGCTGCGGACGCGGTCACAGAGGACCTCGGCGCCGCCGCCGGGCAGGGTATCGATGCCTTCCTCGCGCAGTACGGCCAGCACCTCGCTATGAGACATCCGCTCGCGGCGGGCAACGAAAATGATCTCGGGCGGGCTGAATGGATGAATGTGGATGTCCGGGCACGCCGTGCGGATGGCGCGGATATACTCGAGCCAGTCGTCCAGCGAAACATCTGGATTGTGCCCGCCCTGGAGAAGGACGGTCGTCGCCCCGAGCTCGGCGGCCGAGCGAACGCGCCGCCCCAGCTCGCCCGGCGACAGCGTGTACGCATCCGTATCGCCTTCGCTGCGGTTGAACGCGCAGAAGCGGCAGCGCGTCGTGCAGATGTTCGTGTAGTTCGGATTCGTATCGTAGACGAACGTCACAATGCCGCCCGGGTGCCGCTGCATTCGGGCATGGTGGGCCGCGCGCATCAGTTCGCCGAGGGGCTTATCGCGGAGCATCCGCAGCCCATCGGCCTCTTCGTATCTGGGAATATTGCGTCTCTCGGTCAACTTGCACGTTCCGTGGCTTTGGTGAAGAGCGGATGGCGGCCGTGTCGTTTCAGTTCTTCGAGGAACAGCTCCTGGCCTTTCAGTTCCTGCGGGCCGAGGATGCGTTTCATTCCGCGCAGGTATCGGGTCATCATCTCGGTTGAGAGTCCCAGGCGTTCGGCCTCGGCGGCTGCCGATGCGATTGCCAACTCGTCGTCGCGGCATCGGAGCCTGTCGAGCCATTCCAGCATCGCCGAGCGCACCTCCTGCGGCGCATCCCTGCGGATAACCCAGCGCGCGAAGACGAACGGCAGCCCATGAGTGCGGAACCATTCCGCCGCGAGATCGATCACGTATGGGCTGTCGCCTCGCGCGTTACGCACGAGCGCCTCGTCGCCGATGAGCATCTCGCCGTTCGCATCCTCGCCAGCGCGGGCCAGGTATGGGATGTGGTCGAATCCGTGGCGATACCCCAGCAGAAGGTACAGCAGCCGCACCGATGACGACGATTGGTCGGTCAGTCTTACGCAGGCGGGCGCTGCCATTTGTTCGAACGGCCGATCCGAGAAGAGCAGCACGCTGCCCACGGCCCCGGCAGCCGCGATGCCGAACTCGCCGAGGAAGTCGACCGTCGCGGCCAGATCCGGCAGGTCGCCCACGGGCAACGCCGCTGCCAACACGCGGCCATCGCGCAGCGCCGTCGATGATTCCCGGGGCGTCAGGCACACCCATTCGCAGCCCTGCGGCTCATCGAGCAGCCGATAGGGCGCCATATTCGCAAAGGGTATCATCGAGATCGGGTGCTTCATGCTTTCCATTGCGGCCCCCGGCGCCTACGTGTCGGTTCTGAAGTCGCCCGTCCGTTCGACGGGGCAGAATCCGCCGAGGCGGATCGTTTCGTGCATTCGCAGGCGCGTTACGGCCCTGGGCGTTCGGGCGCCGGCCGCGTGTGCGATGCGCTCTTCGCCCAGCGGGCCGTCGAGGTCGTCGGCTCCCCACGAGAGAGCCGCAGCAGCCGTCTCCAGGCCAACCATCGGCCAGTAAGCCTTAATGTGGGGGAAGTTGTCGAGCACGAGCCTCGCCAGTGCAATCACGGCCAGGTTCTCGATAGGCGGCGGGCCATCCTCCCAGGCACCGTGCTTGCCGGGCTGATACGCCAGCGGAACGAAGCACACAAAGCCGCCCGTCTCGTCCTGAGCATCCCGCAGAGCGAGCAGATGTTCGACGCGTTCGTCGGGCGTCTCACCGAGGCCGTAGAGCATCGTCGCGTTGGTGGACAGCCCGAGGCCGTGCGCTTTCTTGTGGACGTCGAACCAGCCCGCCGGATCGAGCTTGTCGGGGCAGTATTCGGCCCGCATTCGACCCGAGAATAGCTCGGCACCGCCGCCGGGCATTGCATTCAGACCGGCTTCCCTGAACTGCGACAGCACGCCGCCTACGCCGATCCCGTCGCAGCGCGCGAACCAGTCCATCTCGACGGCCGTGTACGCCTTGATCCAGATTTCGGGATGACGACGGCGAATCTCGCGGACGAGCTCGAGGCTCCGCCGGAAATCCCAGACGCGGTTCATCCCGCCAACAATGTGCACTTCGGCCGGCTCGAACTGCGCGATGCGGCCGAGAATCTCCTCTTCATCCAGCACGTACGCATGCTCGTCGCCCTTCCGGGCCGAGTACCGGCAGAATCGGCACGTGCCCTCGCAGATGTTCGACGGATTGATCTGCAAATTGAAAACGTATGTGGCGCGGTCGCCGAACCGCGCTCGCCTGTTGACGAGGGCGGCTTCGCCAAGACGGTGGACGCCGTCCGGCGTGAGAGCGCGAGCGAGCGCGAGGGCTTCGCCGTGGCTGATGCGTTCGCGCGCTGCCCCCTTCGCCAGGGCTGTCTCCAATGCAGCGTCCGTCATGTACCGCCCTCCGGCAGGTTAATGCCGTAGCTGTTCCATTGGGCATCGACCGCCCGCGCGACGTCGGGATCGAATTCGACCGGGCGGCGATAGCCCTGCTTCCACGTGGCGTCTATGGCGATGGGGAAGTGCAGGATCACGCGGTTGCCTGCGGCCTCGCGGCGCGCAGGATGCAGGTCGGCGAGCGGATCGAACCGAGTGAACCACCCCCAGAGCACGAGCATCGGATCGTCGAGCAGCACGTCGGCGGACACGAGCACGTGGAAGAGATACCGGCGCGCGGCGGGATGCTCCGCGAGTGCGCGGCGAACGGCAACCGGGTCGCCACCGTCCTTGATCCGAGCAGCAATGAACGCTTCGCCCAGGGCCGATATCGCGGCGACGTCGGGATGAACGTCCCCGGCGGCGGGCGGCTCGGGCGGCGGCTCATTGCGGAGCGGCCCCTCAGGGCGTTCGGTGGCGAGGAGTATCAGCCGGCTGCCGGAGTTCATCGCCGGACCGGTGAAGTCCAGCGTATCCTGCGCGGTGGGCGCCAGCAGGTGCAGCCCGTCGGATGCATCGAGATTGCGCCACACGGCTCGACTCACGGCGGCGAAATCGTGGACGTCGGTATCGCCGTTGACGATAATGAGCACCTTAGTGAGCGACATCTGCCCCTCGCCGAGCAGGCCCAGTGCGTGCTTGAGCGCCTCGCGGGGATAGCGTTCGCGCACCGATGCAACCGCGAGCGGATGGAAGCCCGTCTCGGGATACGCCCAAAAGTCGATGATCGCCGGACGCAGCACCTTGAGCAGCGGGATCGACATCTCCTGCAGCGCACAGCAGATGAAGAAATCCTCCTGCGGCGGCTTGCCCACGACCGTGGCCGGGAAGATCGCGTCGTCCCTCGCGAGCAGCCGGTCGACGCGGAAAACGGGGAAATCGGCGGAGTGCGAGTAATGCCCGAGATGGTCGCCGAACGGCCCTTCGAGCCTGACGTCGCTGTCGGAGACGCTGCCCTCCAGGACGAACTCGGCGGCGGCTGGGATACGGTGGCCGGTGATGTCCCGGCGGATGACATCCAACGGCCGGCCCATAATGAGCGCCGCGAGCAGTCTTTCGTCGAGGCCCTCGGGCATTGGAGCGACTGCGGCGATGGTCAGCGCCGGCGGGCCGCCGAGTATCACGCTGACAGGCAGCGGTACACCCATCGAACGGGCTGCGGCGAAGTGGAAAGCTCCGCCCTTCTCGATCTGCCAGTGCATGCCCGTCGAGGCGTCGTCGTACCGCTGGAGGCGATAGATGCCGAGATTGCCCTTCCCGCCGGCCGGATCGGTAGTGTGCACGAGCGGCAATGTGAAGAACGGC
>JAUWKK010000408.1 GCA_030614245.1 Planctomycetota bacterium
CATAGGCTTAGCACTGCCGAACGAGCCCGCCGTCTGGACGAATGTCACCGTCGCCGCCGACGGCGTCGGCCTGCTTGGCGAGAGCCGGCACGGCATCAAGAGCGACCGGGATGTTTACCTCCCCGATCAACGCGCGATTGTGCTCTTCTCCGCTCCGCCGAAATGCAGGGTCGCCGTGGCATCGATCATCGCGGACAGAGCGCTCGCGTGGCGGCTGCTGCGCTTCGATCGGCCCACGCAATGCGTCGAGGTCGCAATTCCGACCGCCTTCGAAGGCGATCTGACCCTGCGGCTGAACTGGTTTGAGAAGGGCAAGGCACGCTGCATCGAGAAGCGCCTGCCGGTGATTGCGCCCGCGAAGATGTCCCCTGCAATCCTGGGAGCTATCGACACCGCCGTGAACGCCATGCCCGCGGCCGCCGCCGTGGAGGAACAGCCGAGGCTCGAAGAGCTGATGTTCCCTGTCCGAGACAAGTAACGCGCCCGGCAGGCGGGGCGTGTGTCGGCACAGCTCGGCAGATATGACGCCATTTGACGAGAGAGCTTCAGATTATGCTGGCAAAACGAATCATCCCGTGCTTTGATGTGAAAGAAGGCCGGATCGTCAAGGGCGTCAACTTCGTGAACCTGCGCGATGCCGGCGATCCGGTTGAAGTTGCCGATGTCTACGACCGCGACGGCGCGGATGAACTGGCATTCCTGGACATCACCGCGACGCACGAGGAACGTCCGATCATCATCGACGTCGTCCGCCGCACCGCCGAGCGCGTCTTCATGCCGCTCACCGTAGGCGGTGGGATAACGCGCGTGGACGACATCCGAGCGCTGCTAAACGCCGGCGCCGACAAGGTGTCCATCAACACCGCCGCCGTAGCCGATCCTGATCTTATCAATAGCGCATCGGATCGGTTCGGCAGCCAGTGCATCGTCGTCGCCATCGACGCCAGGCGCTGCGACGAACGAGTCTGTAGCCGGATCGTGGGGTATCTTGTGTGCCGCGAATGTGAGGATGTGTTTAATGCTGGGGCTGGCGAAGAATTGTGGGCCGTCAGCCGCGAGTGTGAGGGTCAGCATCTGGTACGCGCGGGAGAGGTCCCGTCTCTTCGCTGCGGAGCCGCTGCGAGCCGGGGGGCATATAGGCTGGGGCTTCAGCCCCAGTTGAGGAGCGGAAAAACGAGCCGCCCTGGAGGGGCGGAGGAAATGAATATTTGCCGTGCCCCTTCAGGGCACAGTTATTATACTGTCTGATTCCTGGGGCTGAAGCCCCAGGCTACATGCCTAGGCCGCTACGCGGCCACGAATCAGCTTCCATGCGATTCTGGTTGGAGACATCCATTGCCTCTGGAGCACGGTTGTCCAGCATACCCCACGATTTGGATACAGTCTTCGCTGAACCCGGCAGCTTGCTTGATGCACCACGGATCGCTACAATCACCGCCTGACGACTGTGTGCAATGCGCTGGGCAAACAGAATGACTGGAGCGAACATGAGCGAGAAGGCTGATGTTGTCATAGTCGGCGGCGGCGCTGCCGGGCTGACTGCCGGGCTGTATGCGTCGCGGGGCAATCGTAACGTCGTGCTGCTCGACCGTGCCATGCCGGGCGGGCAGGCGGCCACCACGGATACTGTCGAGAATTATCCCGGCTTCCCCGATGTGCCTTCCGGCCTTGAACTGATGCAGAAGTTCGTCGACCATGCGGTGAAGTTCGGCACGAGGATCGAGACGGCCGAGGCGCAACGCCTCACGCCGGGCACGCCGGACCATACGGTGCATACCTCCGGGGGTGATTTCATCGCGCCGGCTGTTGTTATCGCGTGCGGTTCCAGCCACCGCAAACTGGGAATCCCGGGCGAGGAGGAATACGCCAACCGAGGCGTGAGCTACTGCGCCCCGTGCGACGGGCCGCTGTTCAGGAACAGGCAGGTGCTAGTCGCCGGCGGTGGCGATGCGGCCATCGAGGGGGCGTTGTTCCTGGCGAATTTCGCTGAATCAGTCAGGGTCATCCATCGGCGTGACGAACTGCGGGCGACGAAAATATTACAGAGCCGAGCCTTCGAGAAAGAGAACCTCAGCATCGTATGGGACAGCGTAGCGACGGAGGTGATCGGCGAGCAGGCTATGACGGGCGCCCGCGTGAAGAACGTGAAGACCGGTGACGAGACTGTGCTCGAGGCAGACGGCGTATTCATACTTATCGGCAGCGTTCCGAATACGCAGTGGCTGAAGGGCCGGCTCGAGATGGACGAGCGGGGCTATCTCAAGATAGATGATGCCTGCCGCACGAACATCGACGGCGTTTTTGCCGCCGGCGAGGCGGCGGATGCGGTGTTCCGCCAGATAGTAGTCGCGGCCGGTCAGGGCGCAATGGCGGCTATCTCGGCCGAGAGGTACATCCAAGGCCTCAAGGCATGAACGAGAGCATAATGACGGTCACGCCGTTGAAGGCGCAATGAAAGGCTATGCACGGCACGAGCGATTGTGTGCGCTCGCGGAGGTAGGCCATCGCAACGGCAATGATCATTATCGGCAGCCAGTTCAACAGCGGATGCAGCACCGTGAAAACGGCCGCACTCAGCGGGATGGCCGCCCAGCACGGCATCAGGC
>JAUWKK010000075.1 GCA_030614245.1 Planctomycetota bacterium
GTTCTCTATCACCTTCACCTTCTGGATATTCGGATAGAACCACCGCTTGGGATTGCCGGTGATCTTCAGCCCGATGCCGCCCTTACGCTTGGGCAGGCCTCGATAAGTCAGCCGGCGCCCCACAGACGGGGACTTACCGCAAATCTCGCACTTCCTGGACATTATACAATGCCTCCGTTGGGCTTGACAGACATAGATAAAGATAGCTATTATACGCCCGGACGTCCATTTCTCAAGAAATTTCTGCAGAAAGAGCCATTTGCGTTGCAGCATCTTCGGCCCGATAGCCGCGAAGTCGGCGGTCTCTCTCTCTCTTGCTTCGACGGCCCTGCCTTGCGCTGACGGGGCTCAGTGGACTTGACGCGTCAATGGCGAGCGAGTTGTTTCAGGCGCTTCTTCGTTCGATCCTAACGTTAAGCTCACGGGCGGCGCGAAGCGGCGTCCCGTGGAGCGTCTTGTTGGAGTCCTTTAGTCTTTGCTAATTGGCGTAGATCGTCTATGAAAAATTTCGGGGAGTCCTTCCTGAACGCTCGATCAAAAATGAAAGAGTCAACAAATGAAGCGGCCTGCCCAACTCCTGCAACAAATCCTAATCCAGTTATGGTAATAAACCGTAGAATCCGTGTCGGCAGCTTCTGTGCCCAAGGTATTTCTTGGATGACTGATAGATATTCCTTGAGGATCTCTTTTTCACTCCAGTTCTCGCGGGAATGAAACCACTTTCTAAATGAACTCGCTTTTGTAGACAAAGTCACCTTATGCAATCCAGAAAATCTGTTGTCTTCGTCAAGATTAACATCTGAAAAATCTGGAATATCGTTGATCTCGAACAAGCTCCAAAGAGCATCTGATTTTCCGCCTACACGAAGTGCCTTTATTCTCAGAAAGTCACCAATAGGGAAAAACGGGCCTGCATTTATGCAGTCAAATTTCTCGGCTAGATATAAGTCTGAATTATAGGATGCGAGCTCCAATAGCGTATCAACGAAATTGCTAAGCGGATCGGGATTCATTCCGATGACTTTGACCTGCATTTTCTTAATTCCAGGAAGCACAAGTAGATCAGGATTTGGAAAGGCAAACCGAGGTCTCCACATCGCCGACTTCTTGAAGTCGGCAATCGATTCCCGACAAACTGCTGCTAAGATTTCTGACGTTTCGATATCAACGGAATTCTTGAGCAAAAGATCCGTTAGGATTCTCTTTTCTTTGAGTTTTCCTTTGATGACACCAAGTCCCGCTCGTATCGACTCATCGAGATCAGCGTCTTGCGGCCTCTTCCTGTTGGGGTCGCCAAACACAACTAAACCTCCATCTTCTCCCTTCCCTCTGACAAATCCGAGGGTAGAGCGAGTTCGCACGAACTGAATTCGTTCCGACTCCAGTAGTTCAATCATTCCCCGCTCACCAAGGATCAGGATCAAACCGTCCGCAGTTAAAAAATCTGGTGTAGGTATCAGAACGCGATCATGGAGTATAAGGTCTTCTAAGATTGCTCTCTTTACAAGGGAACGACGCCTTAGGTAGTGATGGAGATGTGAACCATCAACCTGAAACCGCGCTGTCAATCGACTGGCAATGGTTTTATACATTCAGTTTCTCCAACAGTACCTTTTATCCTACATTTGCTTTCACGCGGAGTCTACCCCATCATGAGCGCGGTGTCAAATGCCACATCGGAATGCGTTCCAGGCGGCTGCTACGGAGCCTATACGGGGCGGGAGCATCCCCTGCTGCGGTGTCAAGTGCCTTATGCCAACCAAATCTTCCAGCAACCCGCTCGCCACCTAAATCTTCACAGCCTTCACGACTATCTGCTTGCCCATCAGGCTCGGCCATGCCAGGCCGATGCCGCGCTTAGCCGCCTTCGGCAGCAGCTTCAGCGGGAACGGCACGGAGAAATTGCCGTCGATCTTCTCGATGCGGAAGCCGCATGCGTCCAGAAGCTCGCGGAATGATTCAACGGTGAAATAATGCAGATGCTCGACCGAATCGAATATGTGGCGCTCGGTGGGGAAGCGGCCCAGCAGGCACTTGAGCCGGTCGCGATAGTGAGCGAAGTTAGGGAACGATATGATGAGCGAGCCGCCGGGCTTGAGCAGTGCGTGCATCTTCGCGAGCGCCGCCTTGGGATTGAACAGGTGCTCGATCACTTCAAGGCACGTGATGGCATCGAAACGGACGGAGCCGAGCAGTTCGGCGGGATCCTCGTCGCTTATATCAAGCACGTGGCCCTCATCGTACCGATCCTTGGCGAGTTCGGCGGCGCGCTGCGAGATGTCGATGCCTGTCAGCTTGACGCCGGAGCCGAATCGTTCGCGCAGCACCTTGGCGGTCAGCCCCTCGCCGCAGCCGATATCGAGCACCTCGGCGGCATCTGACAGGTTCAGCAAGTTGGCTGCGATGACGACGCGCTTGGGCGGGCGCTCGGGGTCGTACATGTACTCCTGCTCGCGCCAGGCCCAGTAACGGTCGTAAAATTCTCGCATCGAGGGCATGCGGTTTGTTTCCTATGGTTTTGGTTTGCGGGTCATAGACCAAACAGGCGCCTGGCCGAGATGAGCCATTTATCTAATTGGACGCGGCGTTTCAACACCCAGCGTTTGACGGGGCACTGTTCGGGCCGATTGTATCGAAAAGTGCGGTCCAAAGCCATCATCCGTTCGGCCCGGGTCTCGTCTGTTCCGCACAGATGCTTCACGCGGGAGGCGAGCTCCGCATCGTCGCATCCCGAGCCGTCGCGGAACATGAGCGGTATGCCGCGGGCGATCTCCCAGTCAGCGCCGCATCCGCCGCAATGCAGCCCATCGCGGGGCTTGGTGAGCGGCCCCTTGCACAGAAGGCACGCAAGCCGCTCGATGAGCCGATCGGATACCGGCGGCTCGCTATCGAAATCCGGTGCCTGCACCACGCCTGGCTCGAGCACGGCGTCGAGCAGCTCATCGTCGCTGTATCGCCCCTCTGGCCGCATCTCGGCGGCGACCGTGCCGCCCTTCAGCAGCGTGCCGGTCATCCCGAGACTGTGCAAGCCGAAATCATCCCGAGCGGTGATGCGCTTGAGAATCCGGCGGATGTCGCCGATGCTCTTGTCGTGCGCCTTGCGGTCGTGTTTGGGCCAGTCCCACTTGCAGAGTTGCGGCGTGATGAGCACGTCGGGGCCGAGCAGTACCCGGTAGTCGTCCGGCGTGAAGATGTTGCGGTCGACGTGAGGCTGGTCGTAGTCGATGAGCGCCATCTCGAGCCTGCGGCGGGCCTCGGTCACGACGGCATCCTGGAACGTGAGGATGATCCCCCGGGCCGATACGCGATGCAGCTCGAGGGTGCAATGAACGGGGCATTCGACGTGTTCCAGCACCTCACTGCAGATGACGATATCGAAGGAGCCGTCGGCGAAAGGCAATGCAACCCCATCGCACGCGGCGGCGTCTACTCCGAATATCTGCCGCGCGCGCAGGCATGCCTCGGCGGATAGATCCACCGAGACGACCTCTACGTCAAACAGCGTTCGCACGAGATGGGCGATATAACCCTCTGCACCGCCAACGTCGAGAAACGAGCCGAACTCGATCCGGTTCAGCAGCCGGAGCAGGCCGAAAGTGCGGGCGTACATCCGCACGTGGCGGCCATGAAACTCGCCCTTGCGGAAGCCGTAGATCGGCTGATACGAGCGATACCGGCCGTCCGCGACGCCCTCGCGGAAACGCTCGTCGAGCCACTCGCGGGTTTTCTTCGTGTAGTCGCCCAATACTGCCTCAGCTCCTGCGGATTTCTTCAATCATCCGAAACATCTCGACGAACCGGTGCTGATAGGTATATCTCCCGAGCGTCCTCTTCTGCCCGGCGGCGGCGATGGTGCGGCGTTCGTCCTCGTGCTCCAGGTAATATCGCACCTTCTCGACCATCTCGTCGGCGTCGTGGAACACGTCGATCTCGCGGCCGACGTCGAATATCTCCTCGATGCCCTGCGTGTAGAAAGTCAAATAGAATGCCCCGAGGCCGGTGGCGTAGTAGGCACGGTTGCTCGGTGATTTGTCGATCCACGGCCGCACGTCGCGCGCGACGAATATCTTCGTGCACGCGATCACTTTCGCATAGCTCTCGCCCCATACGTTCGTGCCGCCCCAGGCGCGGTTGACTTTCGACGTCAGCATCCGCCAGTTCCTGGGCTTGCGGGCGATGCGCGTGCCCCACCACTTAACGTCGATGCCCTCGTCGGTCAGCCGCTTGAGCAGCTTCCAGCGCTCGCGGTAGTTCGGCGTGTTGGCGATATTCCCGATCAGCACGGCGTCGGACGTATAGCGCCTGCGTTCGTCGTCGGTGATCGTGTCGTATCGGTAGGCGGAGGGCTCCAGGCCCTCTGACAGCCAGCGCACGCACGGAACGCCGCGCTTCCCGTATTCATCGACCAGCCCGTTGGCTATGGTAAAGAGCACGTCGTGCTCCCGTGCGAGCGGGACGAGCCAGTCGGGGACGTCCGGATCGGGATGCCAGAGCGCGGTGAATATGCCGCGCCGTTTGATCTCGCGCACGGTCTCGGGCCGGAACGTCTCGCACTTGTAGCCGATATGATATTCGGCGTCATGCTCGTCGCAGAGGCGGAGCACGTCGCCGTGGATATCATCTGACTCGCGGTAATTGAACAGCACTACGTCGTGGCCGACATCGCGCAGCGCGGTCTCGAGATACTGCCCGATGCTCCACGGGCGATTATTCGAGCAGCTTACGATCGCGCGGGGCAAAGCTGACCTCCGGCGGCGGTGCGTCTTAAAGTTCACTTATTCTGCGGAAGATTTCCTCGTCCGTTACGATGGCGGCGTGGCGCGCGGTTCGCCGCCGCTTCAATGCCTTCGGCAGATGCGGCAATCCACTGAACAGCGCAGCGTAGAACGATAAATCCAGCACAAGCCACCCGAACAATGCCCGCAAGGCCATCGCCGGCACGTGGCCGAGCCAGAACATCCCCGGCGAGGTGATGTTCTTCCAGACGAACAGGAGGCGGTTGCGGCGGTTCATCCGCTGGGCGCAGCCCAAGCCGAACGCCTTGCCGATTGTGCCTTTGTGCTCGTGAACGACGACGCTCTCGGGCTCGTAGATCACCCGCCAGCCGCGTTTCCACGCCCGATAGCACAGGTCCAGGTCCTCGCAGTAAAACGGCTTGAAAAGATCGTCGAAGCCGCCGAGCTCGAGGAAGCGGGCTCGATGTATCGCACAGTGGCCGCCCGTTGCGAATAGTGTATTCCGTCGGCCCGGCGGAGCCTCTACAGTAGCGCCTGCCGGATGAGTCTCATATTTCAGCAGACCTCGCCGGAAGACCGGAGCCTTGAAGCTCTCCTTGATCGTCTTGGCCTCGTCGGCCGCGATGCTCAGGCAGCTTACCGCGAAGACGTCATCCTCGGTGAAATGCTTCAGCAGCGGGGCGAGGAAATCCGGCCGAGGCCGGACGTCAGTATTAAGCAGGACGACAACGTCGCCGGACGCCGCACGAACGCCGCTCATGCAGCCCGCCGAGAAACCGCGATTCGCATCGTGCCGCACGACGCGCACGGAAGGGAACTCCTGCGACAGCAGTTCGACGCTTCCGTCCGTCGAGGCGTCATCAACGACGATGACCTCGCATTCGCCCGCAGCCTCTATCACGGCCGGCAGGTTGCGCTCGAGCAGCGACCGGCCGTTCCAGTTCGGAATGACGAAGCTGGCCTTCACGCATCACCTCGCGGACTGCTACATCGCCCTTTCAGGGCTTGCCCAGCTCTGCACCCACGGCGTTGCCGTGGGCTGTCTTATTACGCCCTTTCAGGGCTTGTGCAATTTGTCGCTCTGGACCCACGGCGATGCCGTGGGCTATTCTATCTCGCCCCTTACGGGGCTGCAAGCCGTCGGGTGCCACGGTCAACCGTCATCGGTTGGCCGTGCCATAGGCGGGCAGGCTTGGCCCACGTCCAAGCTACGCTTGAACGTGCCACCCATTCCTCTATTTCCGCATTGCGCGTTACTGTTCACTGCCTACTGGTCGCTGGTCGCTGTTCACTGTTTACTGTTCACTGGCTACTGCTTACTGAGATAAACGGCCTCGATCTGCTCGGCCTGGTGTTCGAGGGTGAACCTGCTGCGGGCCTCTTTCAGCGCGGCTTGTGCCATCGAGCGCCGCAGTTCGGTGTCGCCGGCCAGCCTGATGATTGCGTCGGCGAGCTGCCCGGCGGAGCCGTCGACGACCAGCCCCGTCACCCCATCCTCGACTATCTCGGGGAGCATTCCGCGATCTGCGGCGATGACAGGCCGGCCGACCGCCATCGCCTCGCGGACGGCACGGCACGACCCGTCCGTCCCCGGCACCAGGAAAACCTTCACGTCCATCGCTTCGAGCGCCCTGACGTAGTCGTCGCCCCGATGATAGCCTGCGAATATCACGCGGTCGGCCAGGCCCATCCGCCGGGTCGGCTCGACCACCGCTTCGTGCATCTTCGTACCGCGGCCCACGATTATCAGTTTCAGGTTCGGAACCTTGCAGCCGGCGAGCTTGACGGCGGCGAGCAGATCGTCGAACTTCCGGCGAAGCTGGATCCTTGCGACTATGCCGATGATGAAATCGTCGTCGGTCAGGCCGAGCTCCGGCCGCATCGGCGGCAGGTTGCGGTCGGGATTGAACCGATGGGTATCCACCGCGCCGTCGCAGACGAATATCTTCTGCGGGTCGAAGCCGAAGCGTCTTGCGTCGGCCTCGGCCGCCATCTTCGAGTGGACTATCAGGGCGTCCGTCAGCCTGCCCAGCAGCAGGCGGTTGCGCAGCGAGTTCTGCATGCCGCCGCCCTCGTAGCTGCTCCGTAAGACCTTGACACGCCGCTCGCACCGCCGGGCCGCCCAGCCGCCGACCAGGTGGTCGTTGGTCATGTGCACGTGCAGGATGTCTATCTTGTCGCCGTCGAGAAATACGCCCAAGCGTGCGACGTCGCTGATGTTGTCGAAAAGGCGGAAGTGTTTCGTCAGGTTGAACCCGCGGTGGGTCTTGATGCCGAGGCTCTCGGCGACGGCGGTGAGGTCTTCACCGATCCATTTCGGCGGCTTGTGGCAGGCGAGGAGCACGTCCCAGCCGCGCCGCTGTAGCATCAGGCAGAGGTTGAGCGCGGGCTCAGCCGGGCCGGTCATTCGATAATTGCTGAAAAGATGCAGAACTTTCAAGCCATCGCCCGTGCTATCTGCCAACAGGTTGGAAAGAGACCGGCCCATCCTGGCGATGCGATAAGCTATTTCTTCGGCATCTTTCGTGTCGGTCCGGCAGGCGGGTCGGGCTTCTCACTTGAATCTTCGGGCGGTTTGAGCAGCTCGGGGTGCTTCTTGAAGTAATCCCGCCAGATCTTGATCTTCGGATCAAGGTCAACGCCGGTTATGGCGGCAAGAGTCCCGCATGCGACCACTTGGACGAGCTCGCTGGGGTCGTCGAGTTTCTTGTAGATGAGTGGTATGGCCCCAGGTTTTCCCTTGCCCCATTCGTGAAAGACGCGAACCGCCGACATGCGAACACCCGGGTCGGGATCATCCAGGCAAGTGGCCGCGATGTCGGAAGCATCCTCCCCGCCCACCTGCCAAAGCACCGGCAGGAGGTTCTTCTTGACGGTAGTGTCGGCCTGCGGGAGTTTCTCGGCTATGTACCGATTCGCTGCGGGACCTATGTCCCTCAGCTTACTCATACCGGGGCCCGGTTCCTTGCTCCGGCAGACCTGCCAGACGTAATACCTGGCTCGAACGCCGTCATTGCGCCATGCAAGCGCCGCACCGACCACAACCGCCGCAATAACAAGCAGAACAATCGCGTTCCCAACAGGGCCCACATTACGCTTCTTCGATGAATCCGGCTCTTGTTCCTTCACGGCTCCTCCTCGTAGCATTTGGCGTTTTTCCCGATGACACGATCATACCACGCAGCCGCTCAAGTTCAAGTATGAAACCGCGGATAAACTCAGATTAACACAGATAGTGGTTCTTCCTAATCAGCGTTTATCAGCGTTGATCTGTGGTTACCTTTCTTTCCATCTCTCCTTATGGGGAGCAGCCTTTCCATTCTGCTGATTAATTGGCGGGCCGTAATGCAGGGGCGGTTCCCGAACCGCCCCTGCATGCGGTTGCTCGTCGCCTGGAACTTCGAACCCATATTCTTCACTGCTTACTGATAACTGCTTACTGATCTCGACCTTATTCCTCCGCCGCCATCCCCCGCATCGACCGAGCAGCAAAGGTTCTTCCGGCCAGATCCCCAACAAAGACCATAGAATTCCCGACTCTCCACTTGAAATGGCGTATATTTCAGGCATAATCGCAGACGGCGTGACCGACAGGAATGACGAAGCGGCTCTTAGTTGAAGCGTTTTGAATGCAAAGGGTGCATTTCACCGTGACGAAGAAACGCAAGAAACGAAGGCGCAGCGCCGTGCGCGGCCGCAAGAAGATGAGCGAGTTCCAGCAGCACAAACTGATGGACCGGATGGCACGCGAATATCCCGGCGTGCTGCAAAACATCGAGTTCGTTCTGGTGCAGCACTATCGGGAAGATGAGGGCATCGACGATCGCACAGTATTGCGTTCTTTGCGCGCTGCTCTGAACGGCACAGAGCCGACGAGCGAACGCGAAAACTCCGTCGCCAAGAGCCTGGAATCTTTCCGTGGGCTCAGGTCGGATGTCTCCGATGCCGTCTGGGAGGATGCGCTGCTCGTTGTAATGCAATCGGTCCAACGGCATTCCGACTTGACGCCGGGCGCAACGGACTATCTCGAGTTTGTCTCTGAATTCATCATCTGAATCCTGCGCACGGCGTGCCGAACCCTCGAACACAACAGCTCCGCTGAAGAATGTCTGGGAAAACCATGGGGCTGACACAGAACGACATCGACGAGCAGAACCGTCGTCTGCTCCGGCGGCAGGAAGAGTTCCTGCTTGCCGCCCGGTTCTTCGCGGCCGAATGCTCGAGCGTTGATGCCGTTGAGAAGATCGTCCTGTTCGGTTCCGTCGCCAACACTCTGAAGAAAGAGGTCCCGCGTTTCAGGGAATACCGCAGGAGAGGCCTTCGCGTCCGGCACGAGTGCAAAGACATCGACGTTGCCGTGTGGGTCACCGATCTGAGCTGCATGAGGTCGCTTCAGAAGGCCAGGAGCCGAGCCATCAATGAGCTTCATGAGCGTGAGCAAATCGGCGTCGACCACCATCAAGTCGATGTCTTCATCATGCAACACGGGACCGACCGCTATCTGGGGCGGTTGTGCACTTTCGCGCGCTGTCCCAGAGATAAGCCTGAATGCCTGACACCCGGCTGCGGCGATGTCCCGCTTCTCAGGCAGCACGAACGGTTCGTCTTCCCGGAGAACGCCTTGCAACCGGACAGAAGCGTCGTGCTGTTCGAGAGGAGTGATTGAGGAGAGATGCAACTTCTGCAGGAAACGAGCGACGATAGTGCATCACATGGCATCCGGCCTTCCATCGCCCCCACCTCTCCCAGACCCCCCGGACCCATGCATTGAAGACGGATCCCAGGGGCTCAGTATCTACCTGACCCAAACCTCCACGGCCAATGACGGCACTTGACATTTGATGGTATTGACATTACGTTCTGTCGGCGAGTAACATGCACCAGCGACAGGATATAGAGAACCGAATCTGCCTGGCCCATGTTTCCCACCTGTCGCCGTAAGTCCTTTCGCATCGGTCGGTGCGTTGGAGTTCGCGTCCGAAAGGGCCATGTAGTAAAGACCTACCCCTTTGAGCCATTTGCCCTGTTCAGAAATCGTTGCAGGGTAAGGGCGTGCGAGCAGGCAAAAAAAGTCTTTACCCCAGCGGTCGGCTGGTGAGGGCTGTCGCGAGGTGGTGGCATTGCGTCAGGGCCGAAAA
>JAUWKK010000049.1 GCA_030614245.1 Planctomycetota bacterium
CAGCTTGCGCGCGATTCGGGTTGAAAACATCATTGCCTCTGCATCACGGTTGTCCAGCATACCCCATGATCTGGATACAGACTCGTCCGTGTGAAAGTTTTTGATTCGATTACACTTCGGTGGTAGAATTCCGCTGGAATAGCCGCCCGTCAGGTCAGATGCCGCGGCCCTGTTGCGCGCATCGAAACTATGTGGAGCAGCCTTTCCAGGCTGTAGATGTCATGCTGAGCGCTGAGCGAAGCATCTCTTAGGATTTGAAGGTTCACTAAGCCAAAGATTCTTCGCTTCGCTCAGAATGACGTGGAAGCGGATGAACAACTGGCAGACCTGCCCGGCCCACAGAGGTTTTTTTCGTGCTCCGGATTCTTCCGCTTTATGTTTTTCGTGAGCTCGTCGAGGTGTTTGTGGTGACGCTCGTGGCTCTGACGTTCCTGCTGCCGCTCGCGCAGGTTGTCGGTTACGTCCGCGACGGGCTGCCGGCTTACACCGTGCTCATACTGATGACCTACGCCGTGCCTCACATGCTGCAATGGACGGTTCCTGCGGCTCTCCTGATGGCGTGCGTGACGGCTTATGGGCGGCTGGCTGCCGATAACGAGGTACTGGCGATGCGCGCATCCGGCATTCACCCGTTCAAACTCGTTTTCCCGGCGCTCGTCCTGGCAGCCGCTGCCGTGGCGCTCGGGATATATCTCAACTCGAACGTCGTGCCCAATTGCCACATGGCAAAGAAGCGCGCGAAGCACAAGATGGCTTTTGACGCAATTGAGGACATGTCGATACCTGCCCGCCGTGGCGGGCCTGACGCAACAACCATCCAGATCAACGAGTTTCGGATCACGTACGAGGAACTGAAAGACAAGAAGATGCACGGCGTCGTGGTGCATTGGCGCAATGCAGAGGGCCACGTTGAGGTCATCAAGGCCAAATGGGCGGTCATTCGGGTCGATCTCGAAAAGCGGATCGTTGAGGTCCAATTGCACACAGGAAAGATAAGTTGGATCGATAAGGAGCACCCGTACAACCCCGAGATGGAGTTCGACGAGTACGCGCTGGGCGTGGAGTTGAGCAAGGTTCAGACGGAGGTGGTTCGCGGCCCCTCGGACAGGACCACTGCAGAATTGAAGAAGATACTGCGCAAGGGTTGCAGCCTCTACGATCCTAAGAGACTCATGGACGAAAACAGCCGACGGGAGATAGAGTCGGTAATCAGCCGCCGCCGCGCGATGGCGTGGGCTTCGCTGCCATTCTTCCTGATAGGCGTGCCGCTCGGGCTGATCACACGGCGCGGCAAGAAGCTGGTCGCCTTCGTCGTCAGCCTCGGGGTGGTCCTGGCGTTCTATCCGATGTTGCTGCTGGGCGAAGGTATCGCCCTCAAGGGCTATTTGCCTGCTTGGGTAGCCCTTCCCGTGTGCGACGTGGCTATTGGAGTTCTCGGTGTTGCCCTGATGGCCAAGTATGTCTGGAGGCGCTGAGTCTGTGAAGCAGGCTTTCAGGTCCGCTGATGTCATGCTGAGCGTTGAGCGAAGCATCTTTCACGATTTGAACGATCATCCTGCCAAAGATACTTCGATTCGCTGAGAATGACGTGGAAGCGGATGATTAATTGGCAGACTGAGAGATTGTTGCCCACATAGGAAGCCAAGAAGTGTTCCGCCGTCTAGATCGATACGTACTTCGCACGTTTATAGGGCCGTTCGTGCTGGCCTCGCTGTTTGCGGTGGGGATATATGCCATCATCGAGACGGCTGAGAAGCTGGAAGATGTACTGCAAAACTACAGCGGATTCACGGAAGTAGTCGCCTTCCTGTCACGGTACCATCTTTATAGGCTGCCGATACTAATGCCGAAGCTCGCCTACGCGATAACTATGATCGCTGTGGCAATAGCTCTTGTCAGGCTGGCGAGGCATAACGAGCTGCTGGCTATGAAGGCCCTTGGGCTGAATCTCCAGCGTGTCGTATTGCCGTTAGTGGTCGCATCTTTCGTCATCGCGCTCTCCCTGGGCGTATTGCAGGAGGCGATGCTGCCGCACGTGGCCGGGAAGATCAGGGACACGGACATGAAAGGCGGCAGCGAGGATGACCCGCACGTCTACAGGGACGTGATGGTACGCGATTCGCGCGGCAATGTGCTCGTCGTGCAGACCTATCACTCGAAACAGCACGAGTTTGCCGATGCCGAGTGGATGGAAGCAAATCGGCCTGAGAATCAGCAAGTCGTAACGCGCGTGAAATCCGGGCGTTACGACCGCTATAACAAAGTGTGGCTGATGACGGGAGCGCGACAGTTTCGTATCGGACGCGGATTGAAAACCGTCCCCTTTACGGACGAAATCTGGGAAACGGACCTGATGCCCCGGCACTTCACTGAAAAGAGGGTCATATTCGAGCTTGTGACTACGGGCAAGTTATTCGAGATGGCCGGGCAGATACCCGGACTGGAGCGCAAGCTCTGGGTACTCATCCACAGCCGGTTTGCATTTCCGTTCACCATAGTAGCCCTCGTGCTGGTCGGCTTGCCCTTTGTTGTCAGGGACGACGTTCACGGCGCCATGCTGGGTGTGGGCGTGGCGGTGTTGATCTGTGTGCTGTTCTACGGGATCCACATAATGTTGATCGATCTGGGAGAAAGATCACCGCTGGGGCTTCCACCGTGGCTTCCCGGATGGGGCAGCACCGGTCTATTCACCGCGCTGGGCATCTATCAGTTCCGAAGGATCGGCAAGTGAGCTTCCTCCTCCGACTTCTCTCTGCTGCATTTGCGGTGTTCATCTCGATCGCTTCGACCCCGGCTGCGTCATTGGCAGGCCCGCCTGCGATTCTGGCAGGCGAGACTATAACCTTCCGCGTCGTCTCGGATTATCCGCCGTGCGTCAAAGCACTGATAGACGAGACCGCCGATGCGTTTCGCCGCGAGCATCCTGGCATCGACCTCCGCGTCGAATACCGTTCCGCCGCCGGCCGGCGCCTGTTGAACGAGATCTACGCAGGCAGCAGTGCCGACGTGATAGACGTTCCCGCGCGGATTGCGGTCGAACTTGCCGTGCGCGGTGCCGTCATCATGCCGGAACTCGAGCCGGGCGCCTTCCATGCCGACGTGGCTGACGCCTGCCGGCTGGCCGACCTCGTGGACGAGACACAGAAGCCCCGGTATGCCGGCGTCCCGTGGCTGGCCGATACTATCCAGCTAATCTACAATGCTGACTTGCTCGACACTCCCCCGCTGCTCGGCGGCGATCTGCCCAGGACATGCAAGCGCCTCTCCCGCGAGCAACCGGCCGCAGCCGCGCCGCCGTTTCCCATCGGCTTCGCCGCCGCACCGCAGGATGTCTGCCGCTCTTTCGCAGTCATGCTTTACCGCCAGGACGCGAGTTTCCTCGGCAAGAGGCCCGAGACCGGCACGTGGAAGTCGGACATCAACCTCGAAGCGGGGCAGAATGCCCTCAAGACATTGATGGAACTGCGACCATTCTTCCCGCCCGACGCCCACCTGATGACGCGCGAGCAACTGCTCAGGCTATTCGCCGACGGCGATGTAGCGATGATATTCGGCTCGATGACCGATCTGCACACCATACGGAAGCTTGCGCCGCAACTGAACGCGCAGACGGCCGCAGTCCCCCTGGGAGAGGGAACAAGCTGCGCAGCCGAGATTCACATCCTGGTAACGCCCAAGGGCCGGCAAACGCAAGCCGGTGCAAAACTCGTGAGCTTTCTTACCGGGCCGAAGGGGCAGCGGCTGATAATGACCGGCGGGAGTACGGGCCGCCCGGCAGCCCTGCCCGTACTGCGTGGGCTCGCCGCCGACGACTGGTACGCGCGGAATCCGCTCTACCGGCCCTTCGCCCACGGGCTTCGCGACTGCAAGCCGGCCGTCCCGACCACCACGTGGCAGAGCGTCAACGACCGCGTGCTGGGCAAGATGCTCTCGCGCATCCTGGCGGGTGAGATTCCGGCCGATGAGGGCCTCGAGCAGGCCGATATCGCTGCAAATCACGTGCTGTCTTCATATTACGGCCAGATGACCGACCCCACGTGGGCGCAGATATTGGGTATGCCGATGGTCATCGTCCTCTTTATTGCCCTGTTTGTTTCCACGGCAGCCGTGATCAGCCATCGTGGATGACGGAGGCGCCCGTGCCCGACGATCTGGTGCTCATCCCGCCGCAGTCGAGACGCCGCTGGATATTCAGGCCATACGGTTTCCTGCTGCCTGCACTCGTCGTGATGGTGCCGCTGGTGTTCGTGCCGTGCATCTGGGCGGCGCTGGTGAGCGTGCAGGACTACGACGCTTTCGAGCGGACGGGCAAGTTCATCTGGCTGGGGAACTTCGTCTCCGCCCTCAGCGGTCCGCTGTTCCTGCGGGCCGTGCTGCACACGTTGTATTTCGATGCAGTCTTCGTGCCGGGCACGCTGCTGGTATCATCAGTGCTGGCGATTCTGCTGCATTGGAGGCGTCGCAGGGGAGCGCTCCTCGAGGCCGTGCTGTACGCGTCCTTCTTTGTCTCGCTGGTCGCCTCGGGGATCGCCTGGCGGACGAGGTATCGTCCGGACGGCGGCTTGATCAACGGTCTGCTCATGCTGGCAGGTTGTGAGCCGGTCGATTTCCTGCACGAACCACACTTGGTGCTGCCGTCGATCGCGATAATGAACATCTGGCGGTGGTTCCCGATATGCACGGTCATTCTATATGCCGGGCTTCGCCGCATCCCCGGAGATGTCCGCGAGCAGGCGTTGATCGACGGCGCAACGCGTTTCGGGGTCACCCGGCACGTGACCTTCCCGATGATGCGCAGGCCCGGAATGATATGCGCGGTCCTGCTCATCGTCATCTCGTTACGAGGGTTCGAAGATGTCTACGTGATGAGCCGGGACGGCGGCCCGGCCACGTGGGCCATCACTGTGCCGTTCCTGATGTACCGCACGTCTATCGAGCAGTTCGACCTGGGCCCGGCCATGAGTATAGCCATAATGCTGGCGTTCATCATCGGGCTGTTCGTCTTTTTGCTGTTCGCAATGTGCAAGAGCCACTTCGTGCCTGCCCGCGGAGGCCGGGTGCCGGAGAAGGATGCAACGCCGAATGGACACAGACACTTTTATTCTAATCGGGCAGGGGCATGCACGTCGATTGCTATTGGACTGGCGCTGACAGTCGGAACGATAGCGGCTCTCGTGCCGCTGTACGCGCTCGTTTCGACGGCGATGAATCCCTCGGGAGACTGGGCGTGGGGCATCCAGGGGCTGTGGCCAAAACGGTGGGATGCTTCAGCTCTTGCTGGTGTGCTTGGTGGTCTCGGCGGCGGCCGGGCGCTGCTAAACGGGCTGCTGGTGGCCGTTCCGGCTGCTGCGGTCGGCCTCGTCGTCTGCACGCCGGCGGCGTATGCTATGGGCGTGAAAAGCTTCTTCGGCGGCGCCTCGCTTCGCAGGGCCGTCATCCTCGCCGCGGCCGTATCGCCGATTCTCTACATAGCAGGCACGTGGCGGGTGGCCGCTGCACTGCACCTCTGGAATACCCGCTTGGTCGTTTTCTTAATAATGCTCGCACACCCGATGGTCATCCTGGCGCTCAAGGCTTACATACGCAGTCTGCCGCCGGACATGCTCGATGCCGCGCGATTGGACGGCCTCTCGGATATCGGCATCCTGAAGACCGTGGTGCTGCCGCTGATCAGGCGCGGCCTGGTGGCTGCCGGGGTTATGCTGTTCGTCATCGCGTGGAATACCCTGAGCGTGCCGCTGGCACTGGTCAACTCATCAGACAAGCAAATGCCGGCGGCGTTCGCAGCGGAGCTCGCGCGTGAGCCGTGGCTTCCCTGGCCGCAGGTCGCCTCGGCCGCGCTCCTGACGGCGCTGCCGGTGCTCGCCGTCTTTCTGCTCTGCCATCGCCTGCTGCTGGGCGAGGCCGCCGACTGGGCCGAAGGCAAGTATCCCGAGGGCCGCCAGAATCGCGGACAGGGCTGAAGACGAGCAAGCCCCGTGGGGCAGGCCATGCCATAGGCAGGCATGCTTTCAGCCCTCCGCAGGCGGGCAGGCCTGCCAATCAATCAGCAGGCCTGGAAAGGCTGCTCCACGAATTCGATTTGACAGTCTTCCAGATTGCCCGTATAATCGATGTTGGGCGGCATTTTCGCTGAGAATCGTAATGGGCGCTTTTGGCGCCCTTTATTCTGGTAGCATTCGTAGGGTGTTGATCTTTCGGGAGCCAGATACTATGATGCGGAAAAGCCCGGAAGATGGAGGACCTACCAACATGCAACAAACCCCGCTGTTCACGAATGAAGAAAAGGGACTGATCGAGCATTACAGTCGCCAATCGCCTACTGATCCTCGTGAGGTGACACCAGCAACAAGTTTAGACGAGTTGAACTTGAATTGGCGAGAGAAAGACTTGCCTGAGCGTGAGCGCACAAAGCATGTTCATCGCCTTCATCCCTACTTGGGTAAGTTCATTCCGCAATTGGTTGAGATATTTCTTCGTAAATACTTGAGACCAGGAGAAACCGTCTACGATCCTTTTTGCGGCTCTGGTACCACCCTGGTTGAGGCCAGTGTTCTGGACATCAACTCGATTGGTTGCGATATCGCCGCATTCAATTGTCTCCTCACCAATGTCAAAACTGCCGAGTATGACATTGCGCTGATGAAAAGGGAAGTCCTCGATATTTTGGCCAAAGTACAGGATAGGACACAACCTACACTTTTCGGCGAGCAATGGGCACATAATGGACATGAGGATACTGATAACAAGTACCTGTTGGAGTGGTATGCGCCTCAAGCCAGGAAGGAGCTCTTGACTTATCGGTCACTTATTTCAGATTATCAGTATCAGGATTTGCTCAAGGTCATTCTGTCCAGGGCAGCGAGATCTGCGCGACTTACCACCCATTTTGACTTGGACTTCCCAAAACAGCCACAAACAGAACCTTACTACTGCTACAAGCATTCCAGAACATGCTATCCAATCCAAGAAGCTTTCAAGTTCTTGAAGCGGTATAGCCTGGACGCAATTCGGCGGATAGAACAATACGGAAAGCTTCGGACCCAGGCAAGGGTCGCTGTGCTTTGGGGGGATGCCAGAGTTGTTTCACTGCCAGGGTCAGTAGATGGGGTGATTACTTCTCCACCTTACGTGGGGCTGATCGATTACCACTTACAGCACCGATACGCTTATGAGTTGCTGGGTCTCCCCACCAGTAGTGGAGATGAAATAGGGGCAGCTTTCAAGGGCAACTCCCAAAGCGCCAAAGAAGCCTATAAACAAGAGATTGCTGCTGTGTTTGCTCATACCAGTGAGTACATGAAGAGTGGCAAGCAGATGATTATCATCGCGCGTGATCGAGATAATCTGTACGATGGAATTGCTGCTGATTGTGGGTTCGAGGTCGAAGACATGGTGCGGAGGCATGTAAACCGTCGCACAGGTCGTCGGGCAAACGAATTCTTTGAGGAAGTCTTCGTTTGGAGGAAGAGATGATCAGTGATGAGACCGGAAACGCCATCAAGGGTTATCTTGAGGGGTTCATTCAAGGTCTGATCGAAGAGCACAGACCCGAGACCAGACGTGCGATAGCGCGAGAGGAGCGTGCGGCTAATACATCTTCCAGAGGTATGCTCAAGCCGTTTCACGAAGCCATGGTTCCGCCAGAGTTACTTCGCATAAGTGCTTTCGAGAGGTCGTTTTCCACGAAGCTTGGCACCACGTTTGAGGAGTGTGCTCGTCTTATTGCTCTGCAAACATATGCTGTGGCTGAGCGCGGATATTCGGCCAGTGGAAGAATGCCCGCCGCTGCAACTATAAAAATCGAGGAAGTCATCGGTCGCATCAATGAGGGTCAGAGGCCAGATTTCCTGGCTCTGGTAGCCGAAGTTGTGCAAATTGGCGATGAGCGACGGGTAGACAGACCTGCTATTGCCGATCTTTATCTCAAGGACAAGGTTGGTCACGAGTACTTCTTTGAGATCAAATCTCCCAAACCGAACAAGGGACAATGCCTGGAAGTCACTGAGCGGTTGTTGCGCATCCACGCTATTACACAAAAGCCCAGGCCCTATGTCAACGCCTACTTTGCGATGGCCTACAATCCCTACGGTACCCGCATGGAAGACTACCGGCACAGTTTCAGCCTCCAATATCTGGACATGGAGGATGAGGTGGTTCTGGGAGCGGACTTCTGGACGTTGGTTGGTGGTGAAGGAACGTATGAAGAATTGCTCGATATCTATCGGGAGGCAGGAAGACATAAAGGCAAGATAATGGTTGACGCCTTAGCGTTTGGTTTTTGAGTGCTGATTCATCGGGATGGAGATGGGAATGCCGCCCAATAAGCGCATGCAGCCGACTGCCTGATCGAGGGTTTGATTGTTGCCGGTCTTCGCTTTGATTCGTGTTTTTGATTGATGCGCACGCTGTCTCACCCGGCCGCGGCTGTTGTGCCAAGCGTTGGGACGTTTGTTGGGGTTCTACGTCAATGCGCAAGCCTGCCTTCAAGATGGCGGCTCTCTCGCGGATATATCTCGTCGCCATCGTGGCGATCGTGATCCCGAGCCTGGTGCTGATCTACTTCGGCTACCAGCTAATCGGCGAGATGCGCCAGTTGATGGGCGAGCGTCAGGCTAAAACGCTGCGGGCGGAGGTGCGGCTCAAGGTAGCGCTGATCGAAAACGACATCGTCGAGCGCGAACGGCGGATACTCGATTCCATCGCACTGGGCGACCCCGATACGGCGGCGGAGCTCGCAGCCTTCGAGAAGACCGAGAGAATGGTCGAGCAGTTCTTCCTGCTTGACTCGAACTTCGATCTGGTGTATCCGCAGCCGCCGAGGCCTCACGCGGTGAATGCCGCCCCTCCTCCACAGATCGTTGAAAAGCCCCGCATCCAGGAGATTCGCAAGCAGGGCGAGCACGAGGAGTTCGTCAACAAGAACCCGCGGGCAGCGCTGACATACTATCTGAACCGCCTGGAGCGGCTGAAGGAAGCGCGGCTGAAGGAAGCAACGCCCATCAAGACTACGGCGGCGCTTTCCGACGTTGCCGGCGTGTGTTTCAAGCTCGGCGACTTCGAGGCCGCGGTCGACTACTACCGCCAACTGATCCAGTGCGCATCGGGGGGCGAGGCAGACCCCGCGAAGCTGGCTCTCGCCAAGTACCAAATGGCCCTTGCGCAGATGAAGCTCGGCGACACCGACGCGGCGATACGGACCTTCCTCGATCTTTACGATGACCTCGTCGAAGAGCGCCTGCAACTGAAGCACCGCCTGCGCGCGCAATTCTTCAAGCAGCGCACCACCGAGGATCTCGAAGAACTCGCATCCGCCCACAAGTTCACCGAAGAACTCTCACGGCGCTACGCGGCGCTCAAGCGGGAGGCGCAGCGCAAGGAGAAGAAGAAGGCATTCCTCGACCGGCTCAACGACTACATCGTGGTCCGCCTGAGAGTTGAAGACCCCGAAGCTGCCGCCGAACAGCCTGGATTTCAGCACCTGCAGGAGCAGATCAGCGGCGAATACGTCCTGATTGCGTACACGTTCTTATGGCCGAACGAATTCAGTGATGGACCCTGGCTGCTGGGCTTCAAGACGGACCTTGATTTCGTTAAGGACTCCATCATCGCCGGATACCTCGAGCAGCCCGACACCGGCCGTGGCACCGAGATCAGCGTGATGGACCGCGCCGGCTCGCACCTCTGGGGCGCCGCCCTCAAGCCCACCGAAGAAGGCGTCGTCATCGAAGAATTCCCCAGCGTGCTGCAGTTCTGGAAGCTTGGTATTGTCGACCGCGACCCCAACTCGCCGCTCGAAGCGGCCAGGAAGTTCTCCATCATTTACACATCCCTCAACCTGCTCATCTTCTTGATCATTCTCGTCGGCGTCGCCCTTACGATAAAGGACATGAAGCGCGAGATCGAGATTTCCAAACTCAAGAGCGATTTCGTGTCGAACGTCTCGCACGAGCTCAAGACGCCCCTCTCGCTGATCCGAATGTACGCCGAGACACTGCAATTGGGCCGTGTGCAGACCAAACAGAAAGTGCAGAAGTACTACGACGTCATCATCAGAGAGAGCGAGCAGCTTACCTGGCTGATCAACAACGTGCTCGACTTCTCCAGGATCGAGTCGGGCAGGCGGCTGTATCAGCTCCGGGACGGCGACATCCGCGAGGTCGTCACCGAGACCATCGATGCGTATCACTACGACCTCGACGGGCGGGGCTTCGAGGTGAGACTTAACATCCAGCCGGACCTGCCGCTCGTGCCCATCGACCGCAATGCCATCTCGCAGGCGTTGATGAATCTGCTCAACAACGCCGTGAAGTATTCGCAGGACGAGAAGGTGATCTCCGTGGACGTCCGGCAGGATGGGACGAAGGTGCTCATCTCCGTATCCGACTGCGGTATCGGCATCAGCGAGGCCGACCAGGAGAAGATATTCGACATCTTTTACAGGAGCGGCGACTATGCCGTGAGGCGCACGAAGGGGACGGGCCTCGGGCTGGCAATCGTCAAGCACGCGGCCGAAGCACACAATGGGGAAGTTCACGTGCAAAGCGAAAAGGGCGTCGGCAGCACGTTCACCATCCTGCTGCCGCTTGACAAGCAAACGTAGCACCGGCCGGGAGTTCGTTTTAAGAAAGGCAACCACACCCGCCTGCCGGCGGGCAGGGATGAACGCTGATTATTAAGAACCGCTATCGCTATTTATCGGGTGCCTGCCCGCCTGTGGCGGGTTTATCCGCGGTTTCTTCGTTTGCATCTTCGGCGCATTCGTGATATGCTTGGTTCATTCCCGCCCGAGGCGGGCACGGATTGACATTTCACCGGCAGAACGGCGATAGGGGATCGCGATGGCCAAGATTCTGATCGTTGAAGACGAACCGGACATGGTCGAAGGGCTCCGGGACAACCTGGTCTACGAAGGCTATGATGTTGTGAGCGCCGGCGACGGCGAAACAGGCCTTGCGCTCGCCGCCGAAGAATCGCCCGATCTCATCTTGCTCGACATCATGCTGCCCGGCAAGAATGGCTACCAGGTTTGCAGGGAGATGAGGTCGAAAGGCATCGACGTGCCCGTAATCATGCTCACGGCCAAGAGCCAGGAAGTCGACAAGGTGCTCGGCCTCGAACTGGGCGCGGACGACTACATCACCAAGCCGTTCAGCATCCGCGAACTTCTCGCACGGATCAAGGCTGTATTGCGCCGGGGGGGAGCCCACACGAAGAAAATCAAGACGGCCGAGTTCGGAAACGTCAAAGTCGACTTCCGACGCGGCATCGCCGTCAAAGACGGCAACAGCATCGAGCTCTCGCACTACGAAAACGAAATCCTGCGGCTGCTCGTCGCCAACAAAGACGAGCCGGTCTCGCGAAATCGGCTGCTCGACGAAGTCTGGGGCTACGACCTCTTCCCAACTACCAGGACGATCGACAACCACGTGGTGAAGCTGCGGCAGAAAATCGAAGACGACCCGCACAATCCCAGGCACTTGGTGACCGTGCACGGGATCGGATACAAGTTCATCGACTGAATGTGGAGCAGCCTTTCCAGGCTGCTGCTTAATTGGCAGGCTGAAAGCCTGCCCCACGGGCACGGAGCGATTGGCGGATGCCTGCATCAATA